>NZ_JBFUKA010000069.1:0-25337 GCF_056401085.1 Nocardioides sp. P4_G4 | reverse complement strand
GACGTGCCCCGCACGCTGCATCGTGCTGACCTCGGCTCCCACCGGGATGATCTGGGTCGCCCTGATGTCCAGCGGCGCGGAGGCCGTCCTCTCCTCCCAGGTCTCGCTCGACGACCTCGTGGAGACCATCGAGCACGTCCTGGCCGGAGACGAGGTCGTGGACCCCGAGCGCCGGGCGTCGATGATCCAGGAGTGGGAGGACATCACCAGCCAGTTCGAGCAGATGGCCGGCCGCCTCTCGACCCTGTCGCCACGCGAGCTCGACGTCCTCGAGCGGGTGTCCCGCGGGGAGTCGGCGGCGGAGATCGCGGTCAGCCTCGGCGTGGCCCTCACCACCGTCCGCAGCCACATCAAGGCGGGCCGCAACAAGCTGGGGGTCAACTCCCAGCTCGCGGCGGCGGCGATCCTGCGACGACGACCCGACATCGAGGGGGCCGGTCCCGTGGCCTCCGCGAGCAAGGCGTGATCGCAGCGCGCCTCGCACCGTTAGGCTTCCCGCGTGACTGAGACGATCCCGGGCGCCGACCCGAGCCAGCTCGATGACCACGCCTTCGCCGCCTGGGCGGCCGAACAGGCCGGTGCCGTCCTCCTCGAGGTGCGCGCCGGGGCCGACGACCGCGGCCTCGAGGGCAAGGCCCTCAAGGACGCCGGCGACGCCGCCGCGCAGGAGGTCCTGGCCCGCGTGCTCGCCGAGCACCGTCCCGACGACTCGGTGCTGAGCGAGGAGGCCGCCGACGACAAGGGCCGCCTGCAGGCGCGCCGGGTCTGGATCATCGACCCGCTCGACGGCACCCGTGAGTTCTCCGAGCCCCCCCGCGACGACTGGGCCGTGCACGTCGCCCTGTGGGAGGACGGCGAGCTCAGCGCCGGCGCCGTGGCCCAGCCCGCGCTGGGCGAGACGTTCAGCACCGGTACCCCGCCCGCGGTCCCGGCGCGCACCGCCGACCGCCCCCGCATCGCCGTCAGCCGCACCAGGCCGCCGGCCTTCGTGCAGGCCCTGGCGGCCGACATCGACGCCGAGCTGGTGCCGATGGGATCGGCCGGCGTCAAGGTGATGAGCGTGGTGCGCGACGTGGCCGACGCCTACGTGCACGCGGGTGGTCAGTACCAGTGGGACAACGCCGCCCCGGTCGTCGTGGCCCGTGCGGCCGGCCTGCACTGCTCGCGCGTCGACGGCTCGCCGCTGGTCTACAACGAGGACGACACCTCGCTGCCCGACCTGATCGTGTGCCGTCCCGAGCTGGCAGAGCAGATCATCGCCTTCGTCCGTGCCCACGGGACCGACTGACCCACAAACCCGCTTGGCGACGTCGGTGCCGACTGCCACGGTGGGGCCATGACCTCCTTCGTCTCCCACACCACCGTCGACTGCGCCAACGCCTACGAGCTCTCCGAGTGGTGGAAGCAGCTGCTCGGCTACGTCGACGTCGACGGCGACCCCAACCTGCCCGGCCACGAGGAGTGCATGGTCCTCGACCCGACCTCGGGCCACCGCCTGCTCTTCATCGAGGTCCCCGAGCCCAAGGCCGGCAAGAACCGCGTCCACCTCGACCTGCGCCCCCGCTCCGGCACGCGCGACGAGGAGGTCGAGCGGGTGCGTGCGCTGGGGGCCACCGAGGTCGGTGACCACCGCGGCCAGTACGGGCCCGGCACCGGCTGGGTGGTGTTCGCCGACCCCGAGGGCAACGAGTTCTGCGTCCTGCGCACCCAGGACGAGGTCTGTTCGGCGTCCGCGGAGTAGGGGCCGCGAACGCGACTCGGCCCCGGAGCAGTGCTCCGGGGCCGAGGTCAGTGGTGGGTGGTGCGCGCTACCGATCGCCCGAGCGTCAGTAGCGGATCGTGTAGAAGCCGGCGGCCAGCGTCGTGATCTGGCTGGTGCCCTTGATGATCACGCGGAAGTAGACCTTCTGGCCGCGACGACCGGTGGGCAGCTTGACCCTGAAGGCGCTCTTCTTGTTGGTCTTGACCGTGCGGTACTTCTTGTAGTTCTTGCCGACCTTGCGCTGGATGACGACCTTCTTCTTCTTGTACGACGGCTTGATCTTGCCGACGATGCTCGTCCCGGGCGTCTTGGCCTTGAGCTTGTAGGTCACGCCGACGTTGAGGACGGCGGACTCGCTCGGGGCGTAGTTGTCCTCGTAGGCGTTGGTCGCGGCGTAACCGGAGTAGACGACCTTGTAGGCCACGTTGGACGTGGGCTTCTGGTCGGGCAGGCTCAGGTAGCCGCTGGCGTCGACGGTGGCGATCGGCACCCACGTCGGATTGGACGGCGTGTACTGGTAAAGCGTGGCGGTGCCCTCGTAGGCGCTGCTGCCGTCGGAGGCGACCACGGCGCCACGCAGGACCACGTCGCCGCCGTACTCGACCGGGTTGTCGCCGTAGGCGAGCTCGATGGTCGTGGTGGTGGTCAGGTTGTCGGTGGCCTGGGCCGGTGCGCTGATCGCGACCGGAGCCAGTCCGAGGAGGCCGGCCGTGGTCAGGCCGGCGATGAGTCGAGTGAAGCGCATGTGCCCCGTATCCCCTTTCGATGGGCGCCGTCGGCGCCCGCCATGTCAGACGCGGGCCGATCGCGGCCCGCTGGCCGCGACCTACCCAGCCCCCCGCCCCGGCAAACCACCGGGGACCACTCGACTTTCGCGGTGCCTTCGTAGACTGAGCGGCGACCCCCGTCCATCAGTGGACGGGGGCTCGACGGCGTGCCCGCAGGGGTGCGTCCGACCCCCCGATGAGAGGACGCGATGAGCGCGCTGACCCGAGTGGCCGACGACCTGCTGGCCGGACCGGTGCTGGCCGACGCGATGGCCGACTCCCGCGACGTCGCCACGCTCGACCTCACCGGTCCCGGCGCCGTACGTCCCTTCGTGATCCGCGGCCTCGTCGACGCCGGCCGCACGGTCCTGGCCGTGACCGCCACGGCCCGCGAGGCCGAGGACCTGGTCGAGGAGCTCGTCGACCTCGTGGACCCGGCACGCATCGCCTACTACCCGAGCTGGGAGACGCTGCCCCACGAGCGGCTCAGCCCGCGCAGCGACACCGTCGGTCGGCGGCTGGCGGTGCTGCGCCGGCTGCGCCACCCCGGCACCGACGCCACCAACGGCCCGCTGTCGGTGGTCGTCGCCCCGATCCGGTCGCTCCTCCAGCCCCAGGTGCGGGGTCTGGCGGACCTCGAGCCGGTCGAGCTCGTCCCCGGCCAGACGGTCGCCCTGGAGGACGTCGTCCRCGGCCTCGCGGACGCGGCGTACACCCGGGTGGACATGGTCGAGAAGCGCGGCGAGTTCGCCGTGCGCGGCGGCATCGTCGACGTCTTCCCACCGACCGAGGAGCACCCGCTGCGGGTGGAGTTCTGGGGCGACGAAGTCGAGGAGATCCGCGCGTTCGCGGTCGCCGACCAGCGCACCATGGGCGCCGTCGAGCGCCTGTGGGCCCCGCCGTGCCGGGAGCTGCTGCTCACCGACGAGGTACGCCGCCGCGCCGCCGAGCTGGGTCGCGCGCACCCGCAGCTGCTCGAGCTGACCGACAAGATCGCCCACGGGATCGCGGTGGAGGGCATGGAGTCGCTGGCGCCCGCGCTGGTCGACGAGATGGAGCTGCTGGTCGACCTGGTCCCGGCGGACACGACCGTCCTGGTGCTCGATCCGGAGCGCGCCCGCACCCGGGCCCACGACCTGGTCGCCACCAGCGAGGAGTTCCTCGGCGCCAGCTGGGCCGCCGCGGCCGGGGGTGGCCAGTCGCCCATCGACCTGTCCACGGCGTCGTACCGCGAGGTCGCCGACGTGCGCGAGCACGCCCTCGACCGCCGCCTCTCGTGGTGGACCGTGAGCCCCTTCGGCATCGAGACCGACGACGTCGCCGGCGTGGACCTCGACGTCGTGGTCGGGGCCGTGTCGTCGCGGTCCCTGACCGCGCAGCCCGCGGAGGCCTACCGCGGCGACCTCGAGCGCGCCATCGCGGACGTCCGCGGCTGGCTGGCCGACGGCTACCGCGTCACGGTGGTGCACCCCGGGCACGGCCCCGCCGAGCGGATGGTGGAGGTCCTCGGCGAGCACGACGTGCCGGCCGGGCTCGACGCCGACGGCGCGGGTGTCGTCACCGTCACCACCGGCTGCCTCACCCAGGGCGTCGTCGACCCGGCGGTGCGGGTCGCGCTGATCACCGGGGAGGACCTCAGCGGGCAGAAGGCCTCCACGCGCGACATGCGCAAGATGCCGGCCCGTCGCAAGAAGCAGATCGACCCCCTCGAGCTCAAGGCCGGCGACTACGTCGTGCACGAACAGCACGGCGTGGGCCGCTTCGTGGAGATGATGCAGCGCGAGATGGCGGGGGCCACCCGCGAGTACCTCGTCCTGGAGTACGGCGCGTCCAAGCGTGGCGCCCCGCCGGACCGCCTCTTCGTGCCGGCCGACACCCTCGACCAGGTCACCCGCTACGTCGGCGGCGAGCAGCCCAGCCTGGACCGGCTCGGCGGCGGGGACTGGACCAAGCGCAAGAACCGGGCCCGCAAGGCGGTCCGCGAGATCGCCGCCGAGCTCATCAAGCTGTACGCCGCCCGGCAGGCGACCCAGGGCCACGCGTTCGGCCCCGACACCCCGTGGCAGCGCGAGCTCGAGGACGCCTTCCCCTTCAACGAGACCCCCGACCAGCTGAGCACCGTCGACGAGGTCAAGGCCGACATGCGTCGTACCGTCCCGATGGACCGCTTGGTCTGCGGCGACGTCGGCTACGGGAAGACCGAGATCGCGGTCCGCGCGGCGTTCAAGGCGGTGCAGGACGGCAAGCAGGTGGCCGTCCTGGTGCCCACCACGCTGCTGGTCACCCAGCACCTCAGCACCTTCACCGAGCGGATGAGCGGCTTCCCGGTCGTGCTCAAGGGCCTCTCGCGCTTCCAGACCGACAAGGAGGCCCGCACGGTGATCGACGAGCTCGCGACGGGCGCGGTCGACATCGTGGTGGGCACCCACCGGCTGCTCAACCCCGACATCCGGATGAAGGACCTCGGCCTGATCATCGTCGACGAGGAGCAGCGCTTCGGTGTGGAGCACAAGGAGCAGATGAAGCGGCTGCGTACCTCGGTCGACGTGCTCTCCATGAGCGCGACCCCGATCCCGCGCACCCTCGAGATGGYGGTCACCGGCATCCGCGAGATGTCCACGATCACCACCCCGCCCGAGGAGCGGCACCCGGTGCTGACCTACGTGGGCGCCTACGAGGACCGCCAGGTCGTCGCCGCCGTACGCCGCGAGCTGCTCCGCGAGGGCCAGGTCTTCTTCATCCACAACCGGGTCAACTCGATCGAGAAGGCCGCCGCCCGCATCCGCGAGCTCGTGCCCGAGGCGCGGGTCGCCACGGCGCACGGCCAGATGGGGGAGCACCAGCTCGAGCAGGTGATGCTCGACTTCTGGGAGAAGCGCTTCGACGTGCTCGTCTGCACGACCATCGTGGAGTCGGGCCTCGACGTGTCCAACGCCAACACGATGATCATCGAGCGGGCCGACACCCTCGGCCTGTCCCAGCTGCACCAGCTGCGCGGTCGCGTCGGTCGGTCCCGGGAGCGGGCGTACGCCTACTTCCTCTACCCGGCCGAGAAGCCGCTGACCGAGACCGCCCACGAGCGGCTGGCCACCCTGGCCCAGCACTCCGACCTCGGCGGCGGCATGGCCATCGCCATGAAGGACCTCGAGATCCGCGGCGCGGGCAACCTGCTCGGCGGCGAGCAGTCCGGCCACATCGCCGACGTCGGCTTCGACCTCTACGTGCGCCTCGTCGGCGAGGCGGTCGCGGACTTCAAGGGCGACGCCGAGCCCGAGGTCAACGAGGTGCGCATCGAGCTGCCCGTCGACGCCCACCTGCCGCACGACTACATCCCCTCCGAGCGGCTGCGGCTCGAGATCTACAAGCGCCTCGCCGAGGTGCGCTCCGACGAGGACGTCGACGGGCTGCGCGAGGAGCTCGTCGACCGGTACGGCGAGCCGCCGGCCGTCGTGGAGTCGTTGCTGATCGTGGCGCGGTTCCGTGCCCGGGCGCGGAGCGCCGGTGTCGGCGAGGTGACGATCGCGGGCAAGAACGTGCGGTTCGCACCCGTCGACCTGCCCGAGTCGCGCGTCGTACGCCTCAACCGGATCTATCCGCGGTCCATCGTCAAGGCCCCGGTGAGCACGATCCTGGTGCCGCGTCCGCAGACGGCGGTCGTGGCGGGGAAGCCGATCTCGGGCATCGCCCTGCTTGAATGGGCCCGAGGTGTGATCGACACCATCATCGACCCGCCCGAGGCCCAGCAGTCCCAGTCGTCCCAGTCGTCGAGGAGTGACGCGTGAGCAAGACCCGTGTGAAGACCGCCCTGCGGACGGCGGGAGCCGTGGCCCTCTCCGGGCTCGTGCTCACCGGGTGCGCCGGTTCCGCCCGACCGGGGGTGGCCATCGAGGTCGGCGACGAGACGATCTCCACCAGCACCGTGGACAGCGCGTCCGCGCACCTGTGCACCGCGCTCGGCGACGAGTTCAGCGCCAACGGCACCGTGGTGCCGATGGGCTTCATCCGCCAGGGCGTCGTCCAGCTCATGACCCTGTCCTCGACCGCGCACCAGATCGCCGACGAGTACGGCGTGGAGCCGGGCGCGGCGTACCAGCGCGAGGTCGCGACGCGCACCCGCACCGCCGAGGCCTTCCCCGAGGAGGTCCGCGACGACTACGTCGAGGTGATGAGCGCCAACGCGCTCGCCAACGACGTCCTCGAGCAGGTCGGCCGGGCCGAGCTGGCCGAGCAGGGCTTCGAGGACCCGACCGTCGACGAGGTCACCCAGGCCGGCACCGACATCTTCACCTCGTGGCCCGACGCCAACGGGGTCACAGTGGACCCGCGCTACGGCGTGGAGCTGATCGACGGGACCCTCGCCCCGGTCGACACCAACCTCTCGGTCGCCGTCGGCGACGACGCGAAGGCGGGCCTGGCGACCGAGCCCGACGCGACGTACGCCAACACGCTGCCCGAGAACCACCGCTGCGGCTGATCTCGGTGGCTGAGCCCGTGCCAGGAGCCGTGCCGGTGTCGCCGGGACAGCCCGCGTCGGGGGAGGCCCTCGTCGAGTTCGTCGCGGTGATGCGGCGACTGCGGGCCGAGTGCCCGTGGAAGGCCGCCCAGACGCACTCGTCGCTCGCCCGCTACCTGCTCGAGGAGACCCACGAGACGCTCGAGGCGATCGACGCGGGGGTGGGGTCCGGCGACTGGGACCACCTGCGCGAGGAGCTGGGCGACCTGCTGCTCCAGGTCTACTTCCACGCGGCGATCGCCGAGGAGCGCGGGGACTGGACCGTCGACGACGTCGCCGCCGACATCGTCGCCAAGCTGCGCCGCCGCAACCCGCACGTCTTCGGCGAGGTCGCCGGGGAGGTCACCGGGGAGGTCGCCGGTGAGGTGCTCACCCCCGAGCAGGTCAACGCGGAGTGGGAGGCGCGCAAGGCGGTCGAGAAGCCGCAGCGCACCTCGGTCACCGACGGCCTGCCACCCGGCCTGCCCGCCCTGCTGTACGCGGACAAGGTGCTCGACCGCCTCGCCCGCGCCGGACGTCACGGGGAGCGGTCGGAGGAGCAGCCGCTCCCCATGACGTCCGAGGAGCTGGGGGAGCGCCTGCTGGAGCTCGTGGACCGGGGCCGAGCGGCGGGTGTCGACCCCGAGCAGGCCCTGCGCCTCGCCGTACGCCGTCAGGTCGACGACGCGGAGCGCCTCGCCCGGGAGCGGTGAGCCAGCCACCTTCCCGGTGCCCGCGAGGTGGCTCCCGCACCGCTCCGGCGCGTGTCCCTGCCGACACGCCGGAGCAGCGGTGGACCAGCCACACGTCGGCGTCCGGGAATGTGGGCCAGGCACCGCGGGCGACGGGGGCACCGGTCCGAGCGGGTCTAGGCTGAGGGCGCACGTGACCCCACCCACGACTTCCCAGGAGCAACCTGTGGCATCCATCGCAGCTGTCGGCGCCCGCGAGATCCTCGACTCACGAGGCAACCCCACCGTCGAGGTGGAGGTCGTCCTCGACGACGGCGCGTTCGGCCGCGCCGCCGTGCCCAGCGGTGCCTCCACCGGCGCCTTCGAGGCCGTGGAGCTGCGCGACGGCGGCAAGCGGTACGTCGGCAAGGGCGTACAGAAGGCCGTCAAGGGCGTCGTGGAGGACATCTCCGGGGTGATCATCGGCCTCGAGGCCGACGACCAGCGGGTCGTCGACCAGGCCATGCTCGACCTCGACGGCACGCCCAACAAGGCCAAGCTCGGCGCCAACGCCATCCTCGGAGCCTCGCTGGCCACCGCGCGGGCGGCGTCGGAGTCGGCGGGCCTGCCGCTGTTCCGCTACGTCGGCGGCCCCAACGCCCACCTGCTCCCGGTGCCGATGATGAACATCCTCAACGGCGGCTCGCACGCGGACTCCAACGTCGACATCCAGGAGTTCATGATCGCCCCGATCGGTGCGGCGACCTTCGCCGAGGCGCTGCAGCAGGGTGCCGAGGTCTACCACGCGCTCAAGGCCGTGCTGAAGAAGAAGGGCCTGGCCACCGGGCTCGGCGACGAGGGCGGCTTCGCCCCCGACCTCTCCTCCAACCGCGCCGCGCTCGACCTGATCGCCGAGGCCGTCAAGTCCGCCGGCCTCAAGCTCGGCAAGGACATCGCGCTCGCGCTCGACGTCGCGGCCAGCGAGTTCCACGACCGCAAGAAGTACTCCTTCGAGGGCAAGAAGAAGTCGGCCGACGAGATGACGGCCTACTACGCCGAGCTCGTCGCGTCGTACCCGATCGTCTCCATCGAGGACCCGCTGGACGAGGACGACTGGTCCGGCTGGAAGACCCTCACCGCGCAGCTCGGCGACACCACCCAGATCGTCGGCGACGACCTGTTCGTCACCAACGTCGAGCGCCTCGGTCGCGGCATCGACGAGCAGTCGGCCAACGCCCTGCTGGTCAAGGTCAACCAGATCGGCTCGCTCACCGAGACCCTCGACTCCGTCGACCTCGCCCACCGCAACGGCTTCCGCTGCATGATGAGCCACCGCTCGGGCGAGACCGAGGACACGACCATCGCCGACCTCGCCGTCGCCACCAACTGCGGCCAGATCAAGACCGGCGCACCGGCCCGCTCCGAGCGCGTCGCGAAGTACAACCAGCTGCTCCGCATCGAGGACGAGCTGGGTGACGCGGCTCGCTACGCCGGCGCGGGCGCGTTCCCCCGTTTCAAGGCCTGATCGGGGCAGACTGCTCCCCATGGCTTCGCAGCGTCGTACTCCCCGGGGTGGACCCGGTGGGACCACGGGGCCCGGCTCGCGCACGCCGCGCGGCCGGTCCCTCGCGTCCCGACCGTCCACCCCGGCGGGGTCGCGCCCGGGTGCGGACGGCCATCCGCGTCGCCCGCGGCTCACGGGACGAGCCGCCGTGCTCGTCCTGGTGCTCGCCGTGCTCACGGTCTCGTACGCCTCGTCGATGCGCGCCTACCTCCAGCAGCGCTCCCACATCTCCGAGCTCAAGACCGCCATCGCCGAGCGCGAGTCGAGCATCAACGACCTCGAGCGCGAGAAGCAGCGCTGGGAGGACCCGGCGTACGTCAAGGCCCAGGCGCGCGCCCGCTTCGGCTATCTGATGCCCGGCGAGACCGGCTTCAAGGTGCTGGACGAGAACGGTCGTCCCCTCGAGCAGCAGGCCACCCTCAACGACCCCGACGACGTGCTCAAGATCGAGCCGACGCCGTGGTGGTCGCCGGCCTGGGACTCCGTCGAGCTCGCCGGCAACCCGCCCCCGCCCCAGCCCGAGACCCCGTCGGTCATCGACGGCGTCAAGCTCGACAAGTCCGGACAGCAGTGACCCCACCGATCGACCCTGCCGAGCCCATCGAGCCCACCGAGCCCATCGAGCCCATCGACCCTGCCGAGCCCACCGAGCCCACCGAGACTGCCGGGCCCGTCGACCCCGCCGACGTCGCGGCCGTGGCCGCCCAGCTCGGCCGGGAGCCCCGCGCCATCCACGAGATCGGGCACCGCTGCCCGTGCGGCAACCCCGACGTGGTGACGACCCTGCCGCGGCTGCCCAACGGCACGCCGTTCCCCACGACGTACTACCTCACCTGCCCGCGCGCGGCCTCCCGCATCGGCACCCTGGAGGGGTCGGGACTGATGAAGGAGATGCAGGACCGCCTCGCCGAGGACCCCGAGCTGGCGTCCGCCTACCGCGGGGCCCACGAGGCCTACCTCGCCGCGCGCGACGGACTCGCGGCCGGCGCCGGGCAGGACGTCCCCGAGATCGCGGGGATCACGGCCGGCGGGATGCCAGACCGGGTCAAGTGCCTGCACGTCCTCGCGGGCCAGTCGCTGGCCCAGGGGCGCGGCGTCAACCCGCTCGGCGACGAGGTGCTCGACCTGCTGGGCGAGTGGTGGGCACCCGGTCCCTGCGTCGGACGGGAAGCGCCGGACACCGACTGAGCGGCGCTCGTGCGGCGGCGTACCGCGATGCGGCCGCACACTGGCGAGGCCACCCCGTGGGGTGGTAGTCACGTTCACGTGACTGGACTCCTGATCGACGGTCAATGGTGCGGCGCGTCGGACGGAGGCGTCCGGATGATCCGGTGCCCCGCCGACCAGAGCGAGGTCGGTGAGGTGCCCGAGGCGACGGCCGACGACGCGGCGGCCGCCGTACGAGCGGCGCGGCGCGCCTTCGACGAGGGGCCGTGGCCGCACACCTCGGCGTTCGATCGAGCCGCGCTCCTGCGACGGGTGGCCGACCGCCTCGTGGCCGAGAAGGACGAGGTCGCGCGGCTGGAGAGCCTCGACACCGGCAAGCGCTTCGTGGAGTCACAGCTCGACGTCGACGACATCGAGGCGGTCTTCCGCCACTTCGCCGACCTCGCCGCGGCCGACGCGGGCCGGGTCGTCGACACCGGGCTGGCCGACGTCTCCAGTCGCGTCCTGCACGAGCCGGTCGGGGTGTGCTCCCTGATCACGCCGTGGAACTACCCGCTGCTGCAGACGAGCTGGAAGGTGGCCCCGGCGCTCGCGGCGGGCAACACCTTCGTGCTCAAGCCCAGTGAGCTGACGCCGCACACCTCGATCTGGCTGGTGCGGGTCCTCACCGAGGAGGGCCTCCCGCCGGGCGTTGCGAACCTCGTCCTCGGCGCCGGGGCGGCGGTGGGCCCGACCCTCACCGCGCACGAGGACGTCGACCTGGTCTCGTTCACCGGCGGCCTGGTCACCGGTCGCGCGATCATGGCCGCCGCCGCGCCGACGGTGAAGCGGATCGCCCTGGAGCTGGGTGGCAAGAACCCCAACGTGGTGTTCGCCGACGCCGACCTGCCTGCCGCGATCGACAACGCGCTCACCGCGATCTTCCTCGACTCCGGCCAGGTGTGCTCGGCCGGCGCCCGCCTCGTGGTCGAGGAGAGCATCCACGACGAGGTGGTCGACGCGATCGTGGCGCGGGCCCGGCAGATCCGGCTGGGCGGACCCTTCGAGGAGGACGCCGAGACCGGCCCGCTGATCAGCGAGGCGCACCGGGACAAGGTCGCGACCTACGTCGCCGAGGCCCTCGAGGACGGCGCCACCCTGCGCTGCGGTGGCGGTCCGCCGGAGGGGGAGGAGCACGCCGCGGGGTGGTACTTCGCCCCGACGGTGCTCGACGGCTGCACCCGCGACATGCGCTGCGTCCGCGACGAGTCCTTCGGGCCGGTCCTGACGGTCGAGACGTTCTCGGGGGCCGACCGCGACGCCGCCGAGGACGCCGCGGTGGCGATCGCCAACGACACCGTCTACGGACTCGCCGGTGCCGTGTGGTCCGAGAACGCCGGACGCGCCGAGCGTGTGGCGCGGCGGCTGCGGCACGGCACCATCTGGATCAACGACTACCACCCCTACGTCCCGGGGGCCGAGTGGGGCGGCTTCAAGCAGTCCGGGATCGGGCGCGAGCTGGGTCTGGCGGGGCTGGAGGAGTACCGCGAGACCAAGCACGTGTGGCACAACACCCGGCCGGCCCCCGCCGGCTGGTTCGCCGACAGGACGCTGGAGGGCCGGTCATGAAGGGTCACTACGACTACGTCATCGTGGGCGGGGGCTCGGCAGGGTCGGCCCTGGGCAACCGCCTGAGCAGCGACCCGTCCACGCGGGTGCTGGTGCTCGAGGCGGGGCGCAGCGACTTCCGCATCGATCCGTTCATCCACATGCCGGCGGCGCTGCCCTACCCGATCGGCAACCGGTTCTACGACTGGAAGTACGAGTCCGACCCCGAGCCCCAGATGGACGGGCGCCGGATCTACCACGCCCGCGGGAAGGTCCTCGGCGGCTCCTCGTCGATCAACGGGATGATCTTCCAGCGGGGCAACCCGATGGACTACGAGCGGTGGGCGGCCGAGCCCGGCATGGCCGAGTGGGACTACGCCCACTGCCTGCCCTACTTCAAGCGCATGGAGACCGTGCTGCTCGAGAACGGCAGCACCGGCGCGGACGCCTGGCGGGGCGGGTCCGGCCCCCTGGTGACCGAGCGCGGCCCCGCGAGCACGCCGCTGTTCGGCGCGTTCTTCGAGGCCGTGCAGCAGGCCGGCTACCCGCTGACCGACGACGTGAACGGCTACCGGCAGGAGGGCTTCGCCAAGTTCGACCGCAACGTCCACCGTGGGCGGCGGCTCTCGGCGGCGCGTGCCTACCTCCATCCCGTGCGGGACCGCAGGAACCTCACGATCGAGACCCTGGCGATGGTGACCGGGCTCCGCATGGAGGGCAACCGCTGCACCGGGGTCGACTACACGCGGGCCGGGCGCCTGCACCGCTCGGTGTCCGCCGGGGAGGTCGTCCTCTGCGGAGGCGCCTTCAACTCCCCCCAGCTGCTCCAGCTGGCCGGTATCGGGGACCCCGAGGTCCTGCGGGCCGCCGGGGTGCAGCCCCGTGTGGACCTGCCCGGCGTGGGCAGCAACCTGCAGGACCACCTCGAGGTCTACGTCCAGTACGCCTCGACCCAGCCGGTCTCCATCGCCCCGTGGCTGGCCCACCGCCACAAGCCGCGGGTCGGCGCGGAGTGGCTCTTCGGCCGCCGCGGGGTGGGGGCCTCCAACCACTTCGAGGCGGGGGGGTTCATCCGCTCCAACGACGACGTCGAGTGGCCCAACCTGATGTTCCACTTCCTGCCGATCGCCATCCGGTACGACGGGTCGAAGCCGGCCGAGACCGAGCACGGCATCCACGGCTACCAGGTGCACATCGGTCCCATGTACGCCGACACCCGCGGCCACGTGCACATCCGCTCGACCGACCCCTACGAGCACCCCTCCATCTTGTTCAACTACCTCTCCACCGACAACGACAAGCGGGAATGGGTCGAGATGGTCAGGGCCGCGCGCGGCATCCTCGAGCAGCCCGCCTTCGCCTCCTTCAACGGCGGGGAGATCTCTCCGGGACCCTCGGTGGAGACCGACGAGGAGATCCTCGAGTGGGTGCGTCGGGACGGGGAGACCGCCCTGCACCCCTCGTGCACGGCCAAGCTGGGCACCGACGAGAGTGCGGTGGTCGACCCGGCGTCGATGCGGGTGCACGGCACGGAGGGCCTGCGGGTCGTCGACGCCTCGGTCTTCCCGTTCGTCACCAACGGCAACATCTACGCCCCGGTGATGATGGTGGCCGAGAAGGCCGCCGACCTGATCGCGGGCAACACGCCGCTGCCCAGCCTGGAGGTGCCGTGGTACCGCCACGGCGCCGGCGACCCGCCGTACCCGCCCGGTGACCCGCGCAACGAGGCGTGGAACACCGCCCGCGACCTCCCGAGCGCGGCCGGGGTCCGTGCCGCCCAGGTCCTGCCCCGGCACAATGAGCCGCGTGCCTGACGACACCCGGACCGTGGCCGCCATCGACTGCGGCACCAACTCGATCAAGCTGCTGATCGGCACGCCGCCCGAGGTCGTGTGGCGCGAGTCGCGCGTCGTGCGCCTGGGGCAGGGCGTCGACACCACGGGCGAGCTGTCCGACGAGGCGCTGGCCCGCACCTTCGCGGCGATCGACGAGCTCGCCGAGGTGCTGCGACAGCACGGTGTGCCGCCCGGGCGCACCCGCTTCTGCGCCACCTCGGCGACCCGCGACGCCCGCAACGCCGCCGTCTTCGTCGAGGGCGTGCGTGCCCGCCTCGGCGTGGGCCCGGAGGTGCTGAGCGGTGCCGAGGAGGCCGCCCTGGTGTACGCGGGCGCGGTCGGCCCGCTGACCCCGATGCCCGCCGAGCCGGTGCTGGTCGTCGACATCGGGGGAGGCTCCACCGAGCTGGTCCTCGGCGAGGACGGGCCGCAGGAGTCGACCTCCATGGACATCGGGTCGGTCCGCCTCCACGAGCGCCACCTGCACTCCGACCCGCCGACCGACGCGCAGGTCGCCGCCTGCGTCGCCGATGTCGAGCGCCACCTCGACGACTCGCCCGTCGAGGCCGGGAGGGCCCGCACGGTCATCGGCACGTCGGGGACGATCAAGACGATCGCCTGCGGCGTCCTGGACCTGGCGGCGTACGACCGGGATGCCTTCGACGGCGCCGAGCTCTCGGTCGCGGACACGCTGGCGTTCTGCGACCGGCTGGTGGCGATGAGCGTCGACGAGCGGCGGGCGCTGCCCTACATGCACCCGGGCCGCGCCGACGTGGTCGGTGCCGGGGCGCTGATCTGGGCCCGCATCCTGGCGCGTGCGTCGGTGCGCACCTACCGCGTCTCCGAGGCCGACATCCTGCACGGCATCGCGGCCTCCATCGGCACGTCTGCCGGGGCCTGAGGGAGCGCCCCGTGCCCGGCGACCTGCCGCACCCCCTCACCGGCCGCACGTTCGCGTCCCCGGTCCCGCCGGGCACCGGCTGGCCCGAGGACCCCGCGGCGGCCGGCACCCGGGTGGCCCGCACCGCGGGCGGCGTACGACGCCTGGCGGTGACCGACGACCTCGGCGCGCTGGACGCCCGGGTCAGCGTCTGCTCGGCCTGCCCACGGTTGGTGCGCTGGCGCGAGGACGTCGCGCGCGACAAGCGGGCGTCGTTCGCCGACCAGCCCTACTGGGGGCGACCGATCCCCGGCTGGGGCGACCCGGAGGCCGGCATCCTCGTCGTCGGGCTGGCGCCGGCCGCCAACGGCGGCAACCGCACCGGACGCGTCTTCACCGGGGACTCGAGCGGCGACTGGCTCTTCGCGAGCCTGCACCGGGTCGGCCTCGCGACCCTGTCGACGAGCACCCACGCCGGCGACGGGCAGCAGCTGGTCGGCACCCGGATGGTGGCCACGGTGCGGTGCGCGCCGCCGGACAACAAGCCGACGCCGGAGGAGCGGGACACCTGCGCCCCGTGGCTGCACACCGAGCTGCGGCTGCTGGCGCCCCGCGTGCGCGTCGTCGTCGCGCTGGGGGCGTACGGGTGGGCGGGGTCGCTCACCGGGCTGGCCGGTCTCGGCCTCGACGTGCCCCGACCACGGCCCCGGTTCGGACACGCGAACGAGGTGCGCATCGGCGACGTCACCCTGCTCGGCTGCTACCACCCCTCGCAGCACAACACCTTCACCGGTCGTCTCACCCCGGAGATGCTCGACGCCGTGTTCCTCCGGGCGCGGACGCTGGCATCCGGGGACGGTCGGGACCCTGACAGGATGACGCGGTGACCCTCCACGCCATCACCGTCCTCGGCCACGACCGCCCGGGGATCATCGCCGGCACCACCGACCGGATCGCCGGCCTGGGCCTCAACCTCGAGGACTCGACGATGACGCTGCTGCGTGGCCACTTCGCCATGACGCTGGTGTGCGCAGGTGACGCGCGCGCGGCCGACATCGAGCAGGCGCTCGCACCGCTCGCCGCCGACGGCACCCTCACGGTCACCGTCCGCGAGGTGCCCGAGGAGCAGCCGCACCCGTCGGACGGCAGCCAGTGGGTGCTGACCGTCCACGGTGGCGACCGGCCCGGCATCGTGTCTGCCGTCATCGGCGAGATCGCAGAGGTGGGCGGCAACGTCACCGACCTCACCACCCGCCTCGCGGGCGACCTCTACCTGCTCATCGCCGAGCTCGACCTGCCGGCCACGGTGGACACCGACTCCCTGGCGGTGTCGCTGCGCTCGGTCGCCGACCAGCTGGGCGTCGGCGTGACCCTGCGTCCCGCGGAGTCCGACGAGCTGTGAGCATCCATCCCCACGTGGCGGCCTGGACCGAGGCCGACCTCGACGTCGTCGGGCGCGTGCGCGACGTCGTACGGGCTCCCGCCCGCGTGCTGTCGACCGACGGCGGCCGGGTGGACCCGACCTCCCCGGAGACCGTGCAGCTCGCCGCCGACCTGGTGGCCACGATGCGGGTCTCGCCCGGGTGCGTCGGTCTCGCGGCCCCGCAGGTGGGGGAGGGCGTCAAGGTGTTCTGCGTCGACGTCTCCGAGCACCCCAAGGCGCGCGACCACCACGGGACCTTCGTGCTGTGCAACGCGGAGGTGGTGGAGTCGAGCCGCAACGAGAAGGCCCGCGAGGGCTGCATGAGCGTCCCCGACCTGACCGGTGACGTGAAGCGCCCGAGCCGGGTCGTGGTCCGCGGCCAGCTCCCCGGCACCGGCGAGGAGGTCACCCTCGAGGCCGACGCCTTCGAGGCCCGCGCGCTCCAGCACGAGATCGACCACTGCGACGGCCTCCTCTTCCTCGACCGCGCGGCGGGGGCGCACGCGATCTACGCTCGCAAGACCTACCTGTAGCCCCGGTATCCCAATCGGCAGAGGAAGCGGTCTTAAAAACCGCGCAGTCTGGGTTCGAGTCCCAGTCGGGGCACTGTGCCGTACGCCTGCCCGGAGGATCCGGCGGCTGGGGGCCGTCGAAGTCTCCGCGTTGTCCGGCACCTCCTCGTGGTGCTGCCCGAGCGCCGGCGCCACCCCTATCGTGGGTGCCCGACCTACGGAGGGGGATCCATGGGACACCGATCAGCGCTGACAGCACTCGTCGTGGCGCCACTCGTGCTGATGGGCACCGTGGTGATGCTCGGCCAGCCGGTGGCCGCGGCCGGGCCTACGTGCGACGGACGGACGCCGACGATCGTCGGGACGCAGGGAGCCGACACGCTCACCGGAACGCCCGGTGACGACGTCATCGCCGGCCTCGGGGGCCTCGACCGCATCGACGGCGGCGCGGGCGACGACGTCATCTGTGGCAACGCCGGGCCGGACGAGATCACCGGCGGGGAGGGCGACGACCGCCTGTACGGCGGCACCAACGGCCGGCTCAACGTGTTCGAGAGCGAGGCGGAGCCCGCCGGCGACCTGGTGGTCCCGGGACCCGGTGACGACCTCGTCGACCTGGGCGTCAACACGGTGCTGCGAGCCGACGGGTGGAACCCGCCCGACACCCTCGACTTCGGCGGCGCCGACGCGGGGGTCACGGTCGACCTCGTCGCCGGCACGGCGACGGGCGAGGGGACGGACACGCTGGTCGTCGCGCAGCCCCAGCCCACCGTCGGGTACGTCGTCGAGCTGCTGGGGTCGCCGTACGCCGACCACCTCCTCGGCACCGAGGACGCGGACCAGCTGGTCGGCAACGGCGGCGGTGACCGGATCGAGGCCCGAGGCGGGGACGACCTGGTCCTCAACGCCTGGGACGAGTACTCGCCGCCGCAGGGCGAGCCCGCCGACGACGTCTTCGACGGTGGCGCCGGCGACGACTCCCTCGACTCGACCGGTGGCACGGACGTGCTGCTCGGCGGCCCGGGTCGCGACCACCTGCGCAAGGAGCGCGGCGCGACCACGATGGACGGCGGCCCCGACGCCGACGTGCTCGAGCTCTACCTCTCGCCCGGACGCCACACGGTCTCCGGCGGCGACGGCACCGACGACATCTCCGTCTCCGTGCTGAGGCGCGGCTCCGCCCACAGGCCCGCGTGGGGCGTCTTCGACCACGGCCGGGGCCTCTTCCGGGCCGGCACGCCGGACGGCGGCCGCACCCGCGTCGTCGTCGACTCGGTGGAGCGGGTCACGATGCCGGGCGCCCAGGGACGGTGGACCTACCTCGGCACGCCCGGCGACGACCGCGTGCGTGGCGGGGCGGCGTACACGGCCAGGGGACGCGGGGGAGACGACCGCATCGACGGCTCGTACGCCGACGACGTGCTGCTCGGCGGCGCGGGTCGCGACCGGGTGCGCGGGCATCGCGGGACCGACCGCTGCCGGGCCGAGATCGTGCGCGGATGTGAGTGACCGAGCGGGAACACCGCCGCGTTCTCGCACGTTTGTACAAACGTGCACCCGAGTAAGGTGGGCGCAACCAGATGCGGCCTCCAAGGAGAGACCATGAAGAGCAACAACCCGATCTTTGCCCGGTCCGAGCAGTTCAACGGCACCGGCTCCAACGCCTACGGCAACCAGACCTACGCCGGCGGTGGCCAGTCCTACCCCGGCTACGGCCAGACGCAGACGGCCTCGTCCGCCGCGACCGACCCGTCCCAGTGGGGCACCGGCACGCCGACCACCCCGGAGGTCGACGGTGGACGGATGACGGTCGACTCCGTCGTCCAGAAGACCGCGATCACGCTGTTCGTCGTCATCGCGACCGCCGCCGCCACCTGGCTCTGGACCGGTGACCTCGACGCGAGCCCGGACAACGTCAACAAGCTGTACCTCGCCCTCATGGTGGGCTCGTTCGGCGCGTTCGGGTTGTCGATGCTCAACTCCTTCAAGCGGGTGATCAGCCCGGCCCTGGTGATCGCCTTCGCGGCGCTCGAGGGTGTCGCGCTGGGTGCGTTCTCGAAGTTCATCGACGCCACCTTCGTCGCGGACAGCTCCACCGGACTGGCCGACAACATCGTGGTGCAGGCCGTCATCGGCACCTTCGCCGCCTTCGCCGGCACGCTGGCCGCCTACAAGTTCTTCGACATCCAGGTCGGCAACAAGTTCCGCACCTTCGTGGTCGCGGCCATGTTCGGCATGGTGGCGCTCGGCCTGCTCGAGATGGTGCTCGGCTTCTTCGGCAACCAGATCGGCTTCTTCGGCTTCGGCGGCATGGGCCTGCTGTTCGCCATCGGTGGCCTGGTGCTCGGTGTCTTCATGCTGATCCTCGACTTCGACTACGTCGAGAAGGGCGTGGCCGCCGGCCTCCCCGAGCGCGAGTCGTGGCGTGCGGCGTTCGCGCTGACCGTGAGCCTCGTGTGGATCTACACCAACCTGCTGCGGATCCTCGCGATCTTCAGTCAGGACTGATCGACCAGCAGCACTGATCGACCAGCCCGGGCGCACACCGCGCCCGTCGGGCTATCGCGTCTCCGCCGGCCTCTCGTCCATGGACGAGGGGCCGGCGTCATGCTGTCCGGCCTCCCGGGGTACGGCGTCGCCCTCGCTGGTCTCGGGGGTCTCGGTCTCCCCGCCGGGACGACGGCGACGACGGCGCAGCTCGACCCAGCGGCCGCGCAGCCCGCGCTGCGAGCCGGACACCTCGGTGCCGTCGAGCTCGGTACCGGGGTTCTGGACCGCCTGGGCGGCCGCGGTCGCGACCGGCATGACGCCCTCGCCGCGGAAGGCCTCGGGCAGCGCCTCGTCGTCGGGACCGAGGCCCAGGGCGGCCAGGCACGACGGCATGAGGACGGCCGCCAGCTGGCGGTAGCCGTCGGCGCTGGGGTGGAACTGGTCCGGTCCGAAGAGCAGCGCCGGGGCGGCCGCGAACTCGGGCCCGAGCACGGAGGCCAGCGAGACCGTGCGCCCGCCGGCCTCGACCACCGCGATGGTCTGCGCGGCCGCGAGCCGGCGCGACCAGGACCGCGCGACCTGCCTGAGCGGGGGAGCGATCGGCTTGATCGTGCCGAGGTCCGGGCACGTGCCGACCAGGACCGCGACCTCCGCGTCGCGGAGGCGGCGTACGGCCTCGGACAGGTGGCGCACCGACTGGGTCGGGGTGACGGTGTGGGTCACGTCGTTGGCGCCGATGAGGATGACGGCCACGTCGGGATGGGTCGACAGCGCCGCCTCGACCTGGCTGGCCAGGTCGCTGGACTGGGCGCCGACCACCGCGTGCTCGCGCAGGTGGACCCGGCGGTCGGCCTGCACCGCGACCCCGCTGGCCAGGTGGGCGCCCGGGGTGTCCTCGACGCGCTCGACGCCGTAGCCGGCGGCGCTGGAGTCGCCGAGCAGGGCGATGCGGATCGCCGGACCGGGACGGCCGCGGCCGTACCAGCCGGTCGCGTCGGGTGGCGGGTCGTCGGTGAGGGTGCCGATCGCCCGGCGGGCGAGACGCGCCTCGGCGACCAGGACGCCGTACAGCCCGGCGCCCAGCACGGAGAGGCCTCCGCCGCCGAAAGCGGCGGCGGAGGCGAGCTTGCGTGCGGCGGCTGCGGTTCCCACGACTTCATGTTACGGGCCGGTAGGTGGCTAGATTGGCCGGGTGAAGTACGTCGAATCCTTGCTCGACCTCATCGGTGACACCCCGCTGGTGCGGCTCGACCGTTCCCTTGACCTCCCCTCCTCCACCGGAAGCCCCGAAGGCGGCACGGAAGGCGGCCCCGAAGACGAGCCCCGATCGGGTCCGCTGCTGCTCGCCAAGGTGGAGTACCTCAACCCCGGCGGGTCCGTGAAGGACCGCATCGCGACGCGCATGATCGAGGCCGCAGAGGCCTCCGGCGCGTTGCAGCCCGGCGGCACGATCGTGGAGCCGACCTCCGGCAACACGGGCGTCGGCCTGGCGATGGTGGCCCAGCAGAAGGGCTACCACTGCATCTTCGTGTGCCCGGACAAGGTCAGCGAGGACAAGCGCAACGTGCTCAAGGCGTACGGCGCCGAGGTGGTCGTCTGCCCGACGGCGGTCGCCCCCGAGCACCCGGACTCCTACTACAACGTGTCCGACCGCCTGGCCGCGCAGCCGGGCGCGTGGAAGCCCGACCAGTACTCCAACCCGCACAACCCGCGCTCGCACTACGAGACCACCGGCCCGGAGATCTGGGAACAGACCGACGGCCGGATCACCCACTTCGTGGCGGGCGTCGGCACCGGCGGCACGATCAGCGGCATCGGCCGCTACCTGAAGGAGCAGAACCCCGACATCCAGGTGATCGGCGCGGACCCGGCCGGCTCGGTCTACTCGGGCGGCAGCGGGCGGCCCTACCTCGTCGAGGGCGTGGGCGAGGACTTCTGGCCCGAGACCTACGACCGGTCGATCGCCGACCGGATCATCGAGGTGTCGGACGCCGACTCGTTCGCCTTCACCCGAAGGCTGGCCCGCGAGGAGGCGATGCTGGTCGGCGGCTCGTCCGGCATGGCGGCGTACGCCGCGCGCCAGCTGGTCCACGAGCTCGCCGCCGAGGGGCGCGACGACGCGGTCGTCGTCGTCCTGCTGCCCGACTCGGGCCGCGGCTACCTCACCAAGGTCTTCAACGACGCCTGGCTGAGCCAGTACGGCTTCGCCACCGAGGGCGGGTCCGAGTCGCGCACCGTCGGGGAGGTGCTGCGCGGCAAGTCCGGGCGGCTGCCCGACCTCGTGCACACCCACCCGTCCGAGACCATCGCCGAGGCCGTGCACATCCTCCAGGAGTACGGCGTCTCGCAGATGCCCGTCGTCCGCGCCGAGCCGCCGATCGTGGCCGCCGAGGTGGCCGGATCGGTCTCCGAGCGCGACCTGCTGGACGCGCTCTTCGCCGGGAAGGCCACCCTCACCGACCCGGTCGAGGACCACATGTCGCCCCCGCTGCCGTCGATCGGCTCCACCTCGCCGGCCCGTGAGGCCGTCGCGATGCTGGAGAAGGCCGACGCCGCGCTGGTCCACGAGGACGGCAAGCCGGTCGGGGTGCTCACCCGACAGGACCTGCTGGCCTACCTGGCGAAGGGCTGAGAGCGATGAGGTCCACCACGCCCCGCGGCGGGCGCGCGCTCGCCGCTGCCCTCCTCGTGCTCGCCCCGGTGCTGGCGCTCGGCGCCTGCGGCGGGGACGAGCCCGCCGACCCCGAGGCCCCGGTCACGGTCGAGGTCGGCAAGGAGTTCAGCTGGAACGGCTTCACCGTCCCGTCCGGCTGGGAGTACGACACCATCACCGAGCAGGTCGCGCTCGAGGAGCAGACGCACCCGCTCGTGCGGGCCAAGGTCGTCAACGACGGGGACGAGGCCCGCTCGGCGCTCTTCGAGCTCGTCTTCGTCTCGGACGGCGACGTGCTGGCCACCATCAACTGCACCTCCACCGAGGAGCTCGACCCGGACCAGGAGGGCGACCTCTTCTGCCCGGGCTACGGGCAGCCGGTGCCCGACGGCTACGACAAGGTCGTCGTGCAGCCGGTCACCCGGTCGTAGTCGCCGCCCCTCCCGAGGACGTGGCCGAGGAGCTCGCCGACAGCACGTCGGCGAGCTCCTCGATGCCGTCGACGAGCCGGGTGCCGGGGCGGGCCCACGACGCGTTGGCGTCGACTGCGTGCACCGCGACACCCGCGGGGAGCACGCCGGAGGCGACGAGCTCGTCGGCCAACGCCTGCGCGCCGTCGCGGTCGTAGCCGCAGGGGGCCACCACCACGACGTCGGGACGCGCGGCGTGGACGTCCTCCCAGGTGATCCGCACGCTCTTCTCGCCGGCGGTGCCGAGCACCGGCTCACCGCCGGCGAGGTCGATCATCTCGGGGATCCAGTGGCCCGGCGCGAACGGCGGGTCGGTCCACTCCAGCAGCACCACGCGCGAACGCGCCCGCGTGCCCACGCGTCGTACGACGTCGGCGAGACGCCGGTGCGTGTCCTGCACGAGGGCGTCGGCCTCGACCTCGCGTCCGGTGGCCCGACCGAGGACCCGGATCGAGTCCAGCACCTCGCTCAGCGTGTGCGGGTCGATGGTGAGCACCTCGGCGGTGCAGCCGAGGTGGGCGAGCGCGTCGTCGACGACCGAGACGTCGACGGCACACACCGCGCACAGGTCCTGGGTCACCACCAGCTCGGCGTCCAGGCCGGCCAGGGCGCCCTCGTCGAGGTGGTAGAGGTCGTCGCCGCGCTGCACGGCGGCCACCACGAAGTCGTCGATCTCGCGCGGGCCGAGCCCCTCCGGCATCGCACTCGTGGACACGATCGTGCGGCTGCGCGCCTCGACGGGGTGGTCGCACTCGAAGGTCACGCCGACGACGTCGTCGCCCGCCCCGATCGCGAAGAGGATCTCGGTGGTCGAGGGGAGCAGGGAGACGATGCGCACGAGCGCCAGCCTAGGGTGACGGCGTGGAGCTGACGACCGGGACCGTGCTGCTCCTGATGCTGGCGGCGCTGTCCGCCGGCTTCGTGGACGCGGTGGTCGGTGGGGGTGGGCTGATCCAGCTCCCGGCCCTCCTGCTCGGCCTCCCGGGAGCCTCCGTGGTGCAGATCGCGGCCACCAACAAGCTGTCGTCGCTCTGCGGGACGTCGATCAGTGCGGCCACGTTCTTCCGGCGGGTGCGACCCGACCCACGGACCTTCCTGCCGTTGATGCTCGCCGCGTTCGCGGGCTCGCTCGGCGGTGCCCTCGTGGCTTCGATGCTGCCCCGCAGCGCCTTCGACCCGATCATCCTCGTGGTCCTGGTGCTCGTCGGGGCCTACGTGTGGTTCAAGCCCTCGGTGGGGACGCTGACCGCGTTGCGCTACAGCGGCGGCACCCACGTCTCGGCGGTGGCGCTCACCGGACTGACGATCGGCTTCTACGACGGGTCGATCGGTCCGGGCACCGGCTCGTTCTTCGTGTTCGCCCTCGTCGGGGTCCTCGGCTACAACTTCCTCGAGGCCTCCGCCAAGGCCAAGCTCGCCAACTGGGCGACCAACCTCGCGGCGCTGGTCATCTTCGTCCCGCAGGGCGCGGTGATGTGGAAGCTCGGCCTGCTGATGGCCGGCGCGAACATCGTGGGCGGCTACGTCGGCGCCCGGGTCGCGGTCGCGCGCGGCGTGAGGTTCGTCCGGGTGTTCTTCCTCGTGGTGGTGTCGGCCTTCGTCGTGCGACTCGGCGGGGGTCTGCTGGGCGTCTGGTGAGCGGTTCACGACGCCCGCACCGGTAGCGTGCAGCCGTGAGCGTGATGGACCGGATCGACGACTTCCAGCGGGAGCATCCCGTCGTCGGGTTCCCGCTCGCGGTGGTCTACAAGTTCTTCGACGACCAGGGCAACTACCTGGCGGCGATGTTGACCTACTACGCCTTCGTGGCGATCTTCCCGCTCATGCTGCTCGGCACCTCGATCCTCGGGTTCGTGCTCGGCGCCAAGCCGGAGTGGCAGAACGAGATCCTGGACTCGGCGCTCGCCCAGTTCCCGATCATCGGCGACCAGCTCGGCCGACCCGAGGGGCTGCGCGGGTCGGCGGCGGGAGTCGCCTTCGGAACGCTCGCGGCGCTGTACGGCGCCCTGGGCCTCGCGCAGTCGCTGCAGAACGCGATGCACGTCGCCTGGTCGGTGCCGCGCAACTCGCGGCCCAACCCCTTCTACTCGCGGGTCAAGAGCCTGATCCTGCTGCTCACCGCCGGCGCTGCACTCCTCAGTGTGTCGGTCCTGTCGACGGTGGCGAGCACGACCACCACCTTCTTCGAGCAGGGTGAGCGCTGGCTCCTGCAGCTGGTGACGGTGCTCGTGGTGGGGGTCGGCCTGACCGTGCTCTTCCGCTTCGCCGCGACCGGGCAGCACAGCTTCCGCCGGGCCGCGCCGGGTGGCTTCTCGCTGGCCGTCATGTTCCAGCTCCTCCAGCTCGGCGGCGCGCTCTACGTCTCGAAGGTCCTCGTCGGCACCACCGCGATGACCAAGACCTTCGGACTGGTGCTCGGACTCGTCGGCTTCCTGTTCATCGGTGCGGTGATGGCGGTGCTCGCCATGGAGATCAACGTCGTGATCGCGAGACAGCTCTACCCGCGAGCCCTGCTCACCCCGTTCACCGATGCCGTGTCCCTGACCTCGGCCGACCGTCGCGCCTACGCGTCGTACGCCCGGATGCAGCGGCACAAGGGGTTCGAGAAGGTGTCGGTCTCGTGGGAGGAGGACGAGAGCGGCGCCGCCGCCGAGGCGCAGCCCCAGCCCGCGACCGACCCCGAACCGACGACCGGGCACCAGCCGGACCGCTTGACCGACTCCGCCCCGTGACGTCGTACCTCACTCTCGCGCGCGACGCGTCGGCCGAGATCGAGGTGAAGCGATCGCGGTTCCTGTGCACGCTGCGGTCGGTGGGTGACGAGGAGTCGGCGCGCGCCGTCGTGGCCGAGCAGCGGGCGCTCCACTGGGACGCGCGGCACCACTGCTCGGCCTTCGTGCTCGGTCCCGGTGCCGACCTGCAGCGCTCCAGCGACGACGGCGAGCCGGCCGGCACTGCGGGTGCGCCGATGCTCGAGGTGCTGCGGGGGGCGGGCGTCTCGGACGTGGCGGCCGTGGTCACCCGGTGGTTCGGCGGCACCCAGCTCGGCGCCGGCGGACTGGTC
>NZ_JBFUKA010000068.1:0-25349 GCF_056401085.1 Nocardioides sp. P4_G4 | reverse complement strand
GTCCATGCGTCAGCCGGCCAGGAACGAGAACCGCACGTCACGCTGCGCGTTGTCGACGTTGAGGTCGACCAGGCAGATGCTCTGCCAGGTGCCGAGCGCGAGATCCCCGCCCAGGACCGGCACGGAGCAGTACGGCGGCACGAGGGCCGGCATCACGTGCGAGCGGCCGTGCCCCGGCGAGCCGTGGCGGTGCCGCCAGCGGTCGTCGGCCGGCAGCAGGTCGCCGAGCGCCGAGAGCAGGTCCTCGTCGGATCCCGCGCCGGTCTCCAGGATCGCCAGTCCCGCGGTGGCATGGGGGACGAAGACGTGCACCAGCCCGTCGCCGCGGCCGTCCACGAAGGACGCGACGTCGCGGGTCAGGTCGAGGACGACCTCCTCGCCGCCGGTGCGGTAGGAGCGGACCTCACTCTCCACGCAGCGCCTCCTCGATCCGCTCGACCTTCGCGGTGAGCTGGCCGTCGTACCCGGGCCGGATGTCGGCCTTGAGCACGAGGCCGACCCGAGGGGAGACCTCGGCGACGACGTCGACGGCCTGCTTGACCACGGCCATCACCTCGTCCCACTCCCCCTCGAGCGTGGTGAACATCGAGTCCGTCCGGTTCGGCAGTCCGGACTCGCGCACCACGCGGACGGCCGCCGCGACGGCCTCGGTGACCGACCCGCTCGGGTCGCTGGACGTCGGGGAGATCGAGAAGGCAACGAGCATGGGCCCCACCGTACGACGCCCGGTCCCGCTCACCGGTCGTCGACGGGCTCGCGGACCAGCCCCAGCCGGAGCCGGGCCACGGCGTCGCGGGCGTGGGACTTGACGGTGCCCACCGAGATGCCCAGCAGGTCGGCCGTCTGGGCCTCGGTGCGGTCCTCGTAGTAGCGGAGCACGACGACGGCCCGCTGCCGCGGGGCGAGGCCCGCCAGCGCCGCGCGGACCGCCAGCAGGTCGTCGTGGTCGGCGGTCTCGGCGAGCACCTCGGGCAGCGCGTCGGACGCGACCTCCCGCCACCGCCGGCGCCGCCACCGCGAGACGTTCTCGTGCACGAGCACGCGTCGCACGTAGGGCTCCGGGTCGTCAGCGATGCGCCGCCAGTGCGGCACCACCTTGATCAGCGTCGTCTGGACGAGGTCCTCGGCGTCCTGGGCGTGCCCGGTCAGCAGGTAGGCGGTGCGCAGCAGCGCGGCCTGGCGGGCGAGGACGAAGGCCTCGAAGGAGTCAGGCGCGCCCACGACGTCGCCTCACCGCCAGCCCCACGCGGACGAGCAGGAGGACGGCCCCGGCCAGCACCAGGCCGACGAGCCGCCGGTCGGGCGCGAACGGCGCGTCCGGTGCGTCCACCACGGGCGCCGACCACACCTGGGCCGCGAAGGTCTGCGGGACGTTGCCACGGAACTCGACGAGCGTCTCGGACTCCCCCGAGGCGACGTCGACGGCGTCTGCCCGTACGGGCTCGCGACCCCCCGGAGGCGTGGTGGTCTCGACGACGACGTCCGTCGGTCCGCGCCAACCCAGCACGGACCAGGCGGTCACGTCCCCCACCGCGGAGAGCCGCGCGGCGCCGGTGTCGACGTCCACCTCGCCTGCGACGACGGGGTGGAGGTCCCCGTCCGCCACGAGGGGGTCCTCCGGCTGCACGCCAGCCAGCCATCCGGTCGGGCCGAGGGCCGGGGCGGAGCTGGACTGCTGGAGCAGGTGCTGGTCCACCGCGATCCGTCGCGTGACCTCGTCACCCTCGACAACCCGCAACGACCCGTCCCGCCCGGGCACGAGCATCCCGCCGGGAGCGCTGCCGCTCACCGACACGGCGGCACCGACACCACGCGGCGTACGACGCTCGTCGGAGCCGAGGTCCCAGGTGTGCGCGGCGACGCGGGCCGAGCTCTCGCCGCGCCTCTCCTCCTCCGTGCCGCCGGTCGCGTAGTCGCCGCCCACCCACCACAGCACGTCTCCCGCCCAGGCGAGGCCCGCGGTCATCAGACCGTGCGGGGTCGAGGTGTCCCAGCGCCGCACGTCGCCCGTTACCAGGTCGAGCACGGCGACGCCGACCGCGGGGTCGTAGTCCCCGTCGATCAGCGGCACGCCGGTGGTCGGGCCGGCGGACCAGTAGGCGACCCGGCGGCCGTCCTCCGAGAGCGCCGGCGACCCGACGCCGACCGCGGCGTCGGGCAGGTCGAGGAAGCGGGCCTCCCCGGTCACCCCCGACACCCCCCACCAGGCCGTCCGGGTGGTGAGCAGCCCGGCGCGGGTGCCGATCCCCACCGCGGCCAGCGGTCCGGGTGGCCCGTCGAACGCGGGCTCCCAGCCCCCGGGCTCGCGGATCACGTCGGGGAGCCTGAGGTCTCCGCCGGGGGTCGTGGCCACCTCGACGCGGCCCGGCCCGAGCGCGGGACCGGCGACGGTCCCGCCGAGGACGGCGAGCATCACGAGGGATGCCGTCCCGGCCAGCCACTGCCGCGCCTGGCGACGCCGGCCGTGGCGCCACAGCTCCCCGGGCTCGCCGAGGTGCGTCGGCGCCTCCTCGGAGAGGCGTTCGAGCCGGTCCGTCACGTGCGTGGTCATCGTTGCTCCTGGGTCGCGGGGAAGCCTCACACGTCCACACGCCTCGGGGAACGCATCCGGAGGGGTGCGCCGCCCGGAAATCCTGGCCGGTCAGGCCGCTGTGCCCGGCTCCGGCACCGCGCCGTCGGGGTCCGTGGTTCCGCCGTTGCAGGTCACCCCGAACTCCGGCGCCGTGTGGCCGTCGCCGTACTCCGCGAGGAAGAGCCGCAGCCGGTCGTCGCGGGCGTCGTCCAGGGCGATCTGCGCACCCCACACCGTGACCACGACGGGTGAGGGCAGGCCCTCGCGCGGTGACATGATCCCGTTGTCGGGCAGCTGCGCGGCCAGGACCTGCAGGTCGCGGTCGGACAGGTCCGGGTCGTGGGTGATCCAGACCGTGCCGTGCTCGAGGTCGTGGACCGCGTTCTCGTCGCGGACCGGCACGTCGTACACACCGCACTCCAGCCACACCGGCGCGTGCGCACCGCCGGCCGGAGGTGTCTGCGGGTAGTCGACGTCGTCGTCGGTGTGCCGGGTGTCCTCGATGTCCCACGTCCGTACGTCGGACAGGTCGATCGGCGCGCGCTCGTAGCCGGCCACGCGCGCGACCAGGGGTGCGGCGAGCGCTCCGCCGAGCAGGACCAGGGAGACCACGGTGGAGAGCACCAGCAGGACCCGGGAGCTGCGGCCGGGCTGTGCGGGGGGCTCGGTCTCGGTCACCGCGTCAGGCTACGGGGGCACCGGCAACCGCACGCAACGACGGGCGGCCGCCACACCCCCTGGTCGGAGGTGGTGACGGCCGCCCGTGCGTGGGAAGCCCCGAGGGGTCAGCCCTTGAGCAGGTTCCGCAGGACGTACTGCATGATTCCACCGTTGCGGTAGTAGTTGGCCTCACCCGGGGTGTCGATGCGGACGACCGCGTCGAACTCCGTGTCGCCCGCCGTGACCTTGACGGTCCTGGGCGTGCTGCCGTCGTTGAGCGCCGTGATGCCGGTGATCGAGAACGTCTCCTCGCCCGTGAGGCCGAGCGACTCGGCGTTCTGGCCCTCCGGGTACTGCAGCGGGATGACGCCCATGCCGATCAGGTTGGAGCGGTGGATGCGCTCGTAGGACTCGGCGATGACGGCCTTGACGCCGAGCAGCGAGGTGCCCTTGGCCGCCCAGTCGCGCGACGAGCCCGAGCCGTACTCCTTGCCCGCCAGGACGACGAGCGGGGTGCCTGCGGCGATGTAGCGCTCGGAGGCCTCGAAGACGCTCGTCACCTCGCCGTCGGCGGTGAAGTCGCGCGTCACGCCGCCCTCGGTGCCGGGCGCCAGCTGGTTGCGCAACCGGATGTTGGCGAAGGTGCCGCGGATCATGACCTCGTGGTTGCCCCGGCGCGAGCCGTAGGAGTTGAAGTCGCGCTGCTCCACACCGTGCTCGGCCAGGTAGCGGCCGGCCGGGCTGTCCTTCTTGATCGCACCGGCGGGGCTGATGTGGTCGGTCGTGACCGAGTCACCGAGCTTGAGCAGGACCCGCGCGCCGTCGATGTCCTCGACCGGCGTGGGCTCGTCGGGCATCCCGTCGAAGTACGGAGGACGACGCACGTAGGTCGACTCCGGGTCCCACTCGAAGATGTCGCCCTCGGGCGTCGGCAGGGACTGCCAGCGCTCGTCGCCGGCGAAGACGTCCTTGTAGGACTCACCGAACATGTCGGAGGTGATCGCTCGCGCGATGGTCTCCTCGACCTCGGTCGGGCTCGGCCAGATGTCCTTGAGGTAGACGTCGTTGCCGTCGGTGTCCTGGCCCAGCGGGTCGTCGAACAGGTTGACGTCCATCGAGCCGGCCAGGGCGTAGGCCACGACCAACGGCGGGGACGCCAGGTAGTTCATCTTCACGTCCGGGTTGATCCGGCCCTCGAAGTTGCGGTTGCCCGACAGCACCGAGACGACCGCGAGGTCGTTGTCCTGCACGGCCTTGGACACCTCGGGGATGAGGGGGCCGGAGTTGCCGATGCAGGTGGTGCAGCCGTAGCCGACCAGGTTGAAGCCGAGCTTGTCGAGGTACGGCGTGAGGCCGGACCGCTCGTAGTAGTCGCTGACGACCTTCGAGCCCGGGGCCAGGGTGGTCTTGACCCACGGCTTGCGGGAGAGGCCCTTCTCGACGGCGTTCTTGGCCAGCAGCGCGGCACCGATCATCACGCTGGGGTTGGACGTGTTGGTGCACGAGGTGATCGCGGCGATGGCCACGGCACCGTGGTCGACCTGCACCTCCTGACCGTCCAGCGAGATCGTGACCGGGTTGCTCGGACGACCGGCGGCGGGGGTGGCGTCCGCGTGGACGGGCGCGCCGTTGCCGCTGGTGTGCGAGGGGGCGTCGGAGGCCGGGAAGGACTCCTCCACCGCCTCGTCGTAGCCGGTGGCCTCGGCGGCGTCGTCGGGGTCGTCGTCACCCTCGGAGACGTAGTCCTTGAGCGCGTTGCGGAACGAGTCCTTGGCCTCCGAGACCTCGACGCGGTCCTGGGGGCGCTTCGGGCCGGCGAGCGACGGCACGACGGTGGAGACGTCGAGCTCGAGCTTCTCGGAGTAGCGGGGCTCGGCGTCCGGGTCGTGCCAGAGGCCCTGCTCCTTGGCGTAGGACTCGACGAGCGCGAGCTGCTCCTCGGAGCGGCCGGTCAGGCGCAGGTAGTCGACGGTCTGCTGGTCGATCGGGAAGACCGCGATGGTCGAGCCGAACTCCGGGCTCATGTTGCCGATCGTGGCGCGGTTGGCCAGCGGCAGCGCCGAGACGCCGGGTCCGTAGAACTCGACGAACTTGCCGACCACGCCGTGCTTGCGCAGCATCTCGGTGATCGTGAGGACCAGGTCGGTGGCGGTCGCGCCCTCGGGCAGGTCGCCGTTGAGCTTGAAGCCGACCACGCGCGGAATGAGCATGCTGACCGGCTGGCCCAGCATCGCGGCCTCGGCCTCGATGCCGCCCACGCCCCAGCCGACGACGCCGATGCCGTTGACCATGGTGGTGTGGGAGTCGGTGCCGACGCACGTGTCGGGGTAGGCCTGCAGCTCGCCGTCGACCTCACGGGTGAAGACGGTGCGGGCGAGGTGCTCGATGTTGACCTGGTGCACGATGCCGGTGCCGGGCGGGACGACCTTGAAGTCGTCGAAGGCGCCCTGGCCCCAGCGCAGGAACTGGTAGCGCTCACGGTTGCGCTCGTACTCGATCTCGACGTTCTTCTCGAACGCGTCGGGCGAGCCGAAGACGTCGGCGATGACGGAGTGGTCGATGACCATCTCGGCCGGCGCGAGCGGGTTGATCTTGGTGGCGTCACCACCGAGCTCGGCCATCGCCTCGCGCATCGTGGCGAGGTCGACGACGCACGGCACGCCGGTGAAGTCCTGCATGATCACGCGCGCCGGCGTGAACTGGATCTCCTTGCTGGGGTCCGCGTCCGCGTCCCAGCCGGCGATCGCCTTGATGTCGTCGGCGGTGATGTCCGCGCCGTCCTCGGTGCGGAGGAGGTTCTCGAGCAGCACCTTGAGGCTGAACGGGAGCGACTCCACGTCGAGGCCGTCGCCCACCACCTTGTCGAGGCGGAAGATCTCGTAGGACTTGCCGTCCACATCGAGGGTGCTCTTGGCGCCGAAGCTGTCCTGACTGGCCATCCGCCACATCTCCTGTTGAGTCGTCGGGTCTGCCACCCATCTTGCCGCCGGACGTCGAGCCTGCGGAAGCAAGGCACACCTAAGTTCGGGTGCGGGTGTTTATCTCGACATCAAGATACATGATGCCGAGAGAGGTGTCACGTGATGCCGGCCCGCGCGTCCAGCCGCTGGAGCAGGTCGTGGGCCGCGAGCTCCACCTGCTTGTGCCGCCACTCCGCAGCGCGGTAGACGCACGCGATCAGGCCGCTGCGGTGGACCCGCCGGAGGTCGCCGTAGCCGAAGGCGTAGCGCGCCTTGGTGTTGTCGTTGGCCCCCTCGGTCAGCCCGAGGTGCCAGGCGGCGTACTCGTCCCAGGCGTGCCGGTCGAGGTAGGCGTTCTGGGCCTCGGCGTCGGGCTGGACGTCACCCCAGTCGCTCTCGAGGACGTACTGCCGCTTCTCGATGAGCCGTCGCGCGTGCTCGACGGCGGCTGCGTTCACTACGTACGACGCCACGCGTCCCCCTCCCGCCGGCTCATCGGTGGACGTGCTGGCGCCAGTCGTCCGGCACCCGGCCCGCCGGTCCCGGGGTGGGCTGGTCCGCGGGGTGCGAGGTCGGCGGCGCCAGCTCCGGCCCGTCGAGCCCCTCCTGGCGGTCGAAGTCCCAGAACCAGTCCTCGCCGGGCTCGTAGCTCTGCATGACCGGGTGCCCGGTCGCGCCGTGGTGGGCCGTCGCGTGCTGGGACGGGGAGGAGTCGCAGCAGCCGACGTGACCGCACTGCGCACACCGGCGCAGGTGCACCCACCAGCCTCCCGTCGCCTCGCACTCCACGCACCCCGGGCCGCTCGGAGGGACGCTCGGGTCGATGCCGTTCTCGCTCATGTCCGCGACGCTACCCACGCGTTGCCGGGAGGTCGAGGGTCCGGCACATGACGGCCAGGACAGAGATGTCGAGGACGTCCTACTGGACGCAGGCCGGGCCGGCGCAGATGGCGAAGGCGTTGAGCCGGTTGGTGAGGTTCGTGACCGTGCTGGCCGCAGGATCGTTGGTCGTCGAGGAGTCCCCGAGCAGGTTGGTGTTCTCGGCCGGGTCGTTGGTCAGGTTGTAGTACTCGCGCGCGATGACCGCGCCCTGGGAGTTGTAGGTCTGGACGTACTTCGTGGTGGCAGTGCGGACCATGCGCCACGACGGGATGTTGGGATTGGCGGCGTCCACGTAGTACTCGCTGTACATGGTGGTCCTGCGCCCGGCCTGCAGGAGTGACTCGCCATCGAGCCGCGGCGCATTGGCAGGAAGCGTGAAGCCGGCAGCCTCGAGGATCGTCGGCAGCAGGTCGAGGTAGGAGACCTGCCTGGTGGTGTCCGTGCCGGCGGTGATGTGGCCGGGCCAGCGAACGAGCAGGGGGACGCGGATCGTCGGCTCGTACGGCACGAACTTCTCCCACCGGCCGTGCTCACCCCAGTTGTAGCCGTTGTCGGAGGAGAAGATCACCAGGGTGTTGTCGAGGACCCCGCGGTCCGAGAGCAATTGCATCGTCGCCGCGAACTGGTCGTCCGCGCTCATGATGGCCCGCAGCTGGCTCTGGCACATCGCCTGACCCTGCGCCGTCGTGTAGTTCATGGTGCGCACGTACGCCGGTTTGTCGGAGCGGTCGGCCTCGGGGACCCCGGAGCAGGTCCCGACGTTCGCCGACGCGTACTTGGTATCCGGGACGGCCAGCTTCGAGATGCTGCCGTTCGGGTTGGTGATGTCGACCCAGTGCGGCGCCTGTGGGGTCTCGTACAGCACGAACGGCTTCGTGCCGGACAACGCGCTGGTGATGTAGGACCGACCCTGGTTGCCCAGGAAGGTGGTGGAGTAGCCGGACCCGGTCTGAGCCTTCCCGTCGAGTCGGACCGAGACGTTGTTGTACCCGCCCCACATCACCGTCGAATGGTCGAAGCAGGGTGGCAGGGTGGTCTTCGGCCAGGTGGTGAGGAACTTGCCGTCGAGGTAGGTCGCGTACCCCGCCGTGCGCAGGTAGCAGGCCATCGAGTGCGCGCCGTCGAACAGCGGGCCGTCCTGTTGGTCGAGGACGCCGTTGTTGTGCGGGTACCTGCCGGTCATCAACGATGATCGGGAAGGACAGCAGGAGGGATCCGCCACGAACATCTGGGTGTAGCGGCGACCCCCCGTCATCCAGGCCCGCGTCTTCGGCATGAACTGCAGCGGGTCGATGGCGCCGGGGAAGGCGTCGCGGAGATCGTCGAGGTTGTAGAAGAAGATGTTCGGCGAGGTCGTCGGTGCCGAAGCGGCGACGGGTCTGCTCGTGGCTGGCGAGGGATCGCCGGCAGCGCGCCCGGTTGCCGACCCCGCGGCGGCGATGCCGACCGTGAGCAGGACTGCGATGCCCGCGAGCAGGAAGGTGCGTAGCGCTCCTGGCGCACGGCTCGTGGTGGACATCTGTGGTCCCTCCGGTGTGGGTGTCATCGACTGGGTGGTGGTCACTGGGATCTGAGCTCGATGCGCTGGGCAGGCCCGCTGGTCTCCACGCCGTTGAGGACAAGGAACTCGCTGCGTCCGTCGGCGTTGCCGTCGAGTGCGGCAACGGCATCGCCGATGCCCGCGGCTCGGGGAACCGGCACCGGGGAGAAGCTCAAGGCGGTGTTTCGCAGCACGACGTCGTCGGGGTTGGTCCCGCCGGGAACGTTCGAGATCAACGCGTAGACATCGAGGTCCCCGTCCCCGTCCGCATCACCGATGGACACCGCGCGTCCGCCACCCCCGCTGGGGACCGAGTAGATCCGCACGGGAGCGGAGAGCGCTCCACCGTTGTTGAGTCGCCTCTCGACCCTGCCCCAGACCGTCGTGACCAGGTCCTGGTCCCCATCGCCGTCCAGATCGCCGAAGTCCGCGTCGGTGTGGGTGCCGGTGAGCCCGTTCGCGGCGGCGACGTCGGTGAACCCAGTCCCCCGGTTGCTGCGGTACAGCTTGGTCGCGGTGTCACCGCAGGCCAGCAGGTCGTCCCAGCCGTCGCGATTGATGTCGACGACCTCGGCACAGCGGGTCCCGCCGTAGCCGCTGATGCCCCAGCTGCCGACCGACTGGAACCCGGCGCCCGCCTGGTTGAGGAACAACTTGCTCTGCTCGGTGGGCAGCCCGTTGGCCGGATTGTCGCAGGGGTCACCGGTCACCGCACGCGGGGAGGCGTTACCCACGAACAGGTCCGGGTAGCCGTCCCCGTTGGCGTTGAGGAACGCGACGTAGTGGCTTCGCCCGCACACGTCACCGACGCCCCACGCCGTACCGACTTCGCTGAACTGCCCCGAGGCCGTCTGCAGCCACAGCTCGTTGTCCTTGCCTGTCTTCACCAGGTTCTGCCCACCACGACCGGCTGAGCAGTAGGCGTCCACGAGACCGTTGCGGTCGACGTCGGCCCACGTGCACAGGTGCCGGTCGGGGATCATTCCGTCCGCGTTGACGCGCGGCCAAGCAGCCGCCGCCACCCGGGTGTAGACGCCGGCACCGTTGTTGCGGAAGAGCCGACCGCCCTGGTCGTGGTACCCGACCCAGACATCCTGGTCCCCGTCGCCGTCGTAGTCGACGACTGTGGCGTCCCACGTCTCGAGCGACGAGGCCAACCCCGAACCCGCCACCGTGTCCACCGCCGACCATGCAGCAGCGGCGGCCGGCGGTGCCGGAGCACCGAGAAGCGGGCCGACCGCCAGCACACCAGCGATCAGGACGCGGCCGACCACGACAGGCATGTGTCCTCACTCCAGGACCTGCAGCTGTCACGATCCGGTGCCGCAGGCACCCTTCAGACCAGCACCGGACTCACCGGCGCGCATCGCCCAAACTGGGTAGATCGTGGCTTTTGTCTGCCCCCACGGCGTCGACCTCGGAGGACTTTCTCGCCCTATGCTGTATCGGAACGCGTGGTTCCGACTCATGGTCACTGGAGGCATCCCGAGCCGAGGTCACTAGGGAGGGGTCATGGTCACCAGCAAGGACGCAGAACCAAAGGCCTGCAAGCGGGTGTGGGCTCAGGACGTGAACGTCTCGGCAGCGATGATGGAGAGCAAGGTCGACCAGCTGAGGGTCTCGACCGCGACCTGGACACCGGCGCAGCAGGCCATCGAGGACGGGGTGCGAAGACGACTGGCCGCCGCCCGCAGTGCGACCGTGCGCCGCGACCCGGCCCCGGGCAGACTGAGCAACTGGTGGCGAGGAACCCTGATCGACGCGGCGTACCAGAACCTGCACGCCGCCGAGTCGATGATCGTGGGCATCTACGGTCCCGACGACATCGAGGCCGAGGTCCCCGAGGCCGTCGCCCGGGTCGAGGCAGGGCTGGACCGCGACGATCCCCGCCGGTTGGCGGCGCTCCAGCTCCTGGCTGGTTCGCCCACCGACAGCGGCCGCACCGCCAGGCTGGCGAAGGCTGTGGAGATCGGTTTCGGCGCCTCGGACGCGGAGTACCTCAGACTGCGCAACTTCCGAAACACCGTCCTCGGCGGAGCGGGCGCCATGTCGGTGCTGCTCCTGGCGTTCGTCGTCTACGTCTACGCGAACCCGACGGATGTGCCTTTCTGCTTCTCCGGTGCCGACGGGCCGATCTGCGCCTCCGGGGGCTCTGTGCCCTCGGGCCACGATGTCATCACGGTGACCCTGCTCGGGACACTCGGAGGGCTCCTGGCCGCCATCCTGGCGATCAAGAACATGCAGGCCACTGCGTCGCCGTACAACGTCCCTCAGGCGCTCGCGCTGCTGAAGCTCCCCCTGGGCGCCGTCACTGCAGTCGGGGCGCTGATCGCCATCCGCGGCGACTTCATCCCCGGCTTCTCCAACCTGGACTCGCAAGCGCAGATCCTGGCCTACGCCTTCGTCTTCGGAGTGGCCCAGCAGCTGTTCACCGGGCTCGTCGACAAGCAGGCCCGCACCATCTTGAGCAACGCCCCCGGAAAGGCCACCGGGGCGACACGACCCGAGCGGCCCGTGCCCCGTCCCTCGGCGCTCACCGAGCCGATCGAGGACACGACAGCCTCAGCTCCTCCGTTCGGCGCCCAACCCGATCCGATCTGATCCGGCATCCCTGGTGAGTCTGCCGACCACGGTCAACGGCGTCATCTCCCGGATGCGGGAGATCGACGCGGAGCTCGCCGGCCATGATGGGGTCGCGGTGTTCAACCGCATGTACCTCACCGTCACCGAACGCATCGCCGCGATGATCGCTGATCCCGCCGGGGACTCGACCTTGTTCCGGGACGCAGCGACCATGGCCGAGCTCGATGTCCGCTTCGCCACCCTCTGGTTGGAGGCGTACGCCGCAGACGCCGCAGCGGGTGCCGTCCCGGCCGCGTGGAGGCCGCTCTTCCAGGCACGCGTCGCCGGGCTCCTGCCGATCCAGTACGCCCTCGCCGGGATGAACGCGCACATCGAGCACGACCTTCCTCTCGCCGTGGTGAGGACGTGTCGAGCCCGTGGTCTCCGGCCCGAGGACATCCACCGCGACTACGAGACGGTCAACCTGGTCCTCGCTCAGGTCGAGTCCCCGATCCGGCGGTCCTTCCTCGACGCCATCGGCACACAGGCCGACGACCACATCGGTCCGGTCGTCCACCTGCTCAGCAGCTGGGACATCGACAAGGCTCGCGACCTCGCCTGGGTGACCGCGGAGACGATCTGGGCACTGGGCCGCACGAGCCTCCTGCGTGACCGCTTCATCGACGGTCTGGCGCACACCGTCGGCATGACCTCACGGGCACTGCTCACTCCCGGCTGACAGCGAAGTCGTGGTTCTCCCATGGGCGTGGTCGGAAGTATCGTCGAACTGAATCGCGGTCAGCACGGCTCGGCCGGCCACTCGGGTCCCGGACGGCCTCAGCACCAGGTGGACATCGCGCCTGTCCCGTTCGGTAGGAACATCCATCACTCTGTGAGGCCCAGATGGCGCACCAGCTCCCCGAGGTTCCGGGTCGCAACCTGGTCCTGTGCCTCGACGGCACGAGCAACGAGCCTGAAGCCGACGTCACGAACGTGGCCCGTCTCTTCGACATGGCGGTCAAGGACGAGGACCAGCTCGTCTACTACGACCCGGGCGTGGGGACCATGGGAGCACGCAGCGCCACCACGTCGGTGGGCAGGTCGCTGACCCGCTTCGCCGGGCTGGTCGCGGGCTACGGCGTGCGCGACAACATCGTCGATGCCTACCAGTGGTTGATGGCGAACTACCGCCACGGCGACCGGATCTACGTGTTCGGGTTCAGCCGCGGCGCCTACACGGCGCTGGCGCTGGCCGGAATGCTGAGGACCGTCGGTCTGCTCAGCCCGGGCGCGGAGAACCTGGTGCCCTACGCGATCAAGCTCTATGCACGCAACACCTCGCGCACCGTCAGCGAGGCGGAGGACAAGAAGTATTGGGAGACGCGTGGCGAGTTCGGTCGCAAGTTCGGCAACCCGGAGTTCGAGCGGTTCGCCAGGAACATCACCTTCCTGGGTCTGTGGGACACGGTGAAGTCGGTGGGCTGGCTCAACGCGCGGGCAAGGTTCGAGCAGGCCCACTGGCCGTTCACCCGCAACGTCAAGAACGTCGCCGCGGGTCGACTGGCCATCGCGATCGACGAGAACCGGCGCCCGTTCCCGTCGTACCGGTTCGACCCCCAGCAGGTCGCCGAGCGTCCCGAGGACCTCAAGGAGGTCTGGTTCGCGGGCGTGCACAGCGACGTCGGTGGCCAGTACGAGGAGCACCAGCTCTCCGACATCGCACTCGGCTGGATGGCCGACGAGGCGGTCGCCGCAGGACTGAGGATCGATGCGAGGAGGTATGAGCACCTGGTCGGAGTACCGCCCGGGACGCCGCTGCCGGCCTCGAACGCGGTGGACGGAGAGATCCATCGCCACGAGTCGTACTGGGCGGTGCTCGGGTTGGGCTGGAAGGCACGCGTCCTGACCCCGGCCGACGTCCTGCATCCCTCGGTCCAGCAACGGATCGACGGCACCGCCGGCTCCGCGAAGCCCTACCGCCCCCAGGTCGGGAGCTAGCCGTGCCCGAAGGTGTCGAGTTCACCGAGGCGCCGGACGCGCCCCGCAACCAGATCACGCTGCGGATCATCGCCCAGGACCCCTCGGTCAAGGGCGACGACGGCAAGGTCCTGACTGCGACGGTCAAGATACCGTGGTCGCGGATGGAGGACGGGCCGCGCGGGGCGCGCTTCCACGTCGTCGACTTCGACTCCTCGACCGGGAGGTACGTCAAGCATCCGGGCCTGCCCAACGACGACGCGTTCGCGGACGCAGCCGACAGGGTGCTCGAGAGCGACTACGGCTTCCACGCCCAGCAGGTGTACGCCGCGGCCTCGCGCACGCTGGCCACCTTCGAGTCGGCGCTCGGGCGGCGGCTCTCGTGGGGATTCAGCGGCCACCACCTCCACCTGGTCCCGCACGCCTTCGCCGAGGCCAATGCCTACTACGCCTGCGAGGACCGCGCCCTGCTCTTCGGCTACGTGCCGGCGATCGAGGGGAGGCCGACCTACACCTGCCTCAGCTACGACGTGGTCGTGCACGAGACCACGCACGCGGTGCTGGACGGGCTGCGGAGCCGGTTCCTCGAGCCCGGTCTCCCCGACCAGGCAGGGTTCCACGAGGGATTCGCCGACATCGTCGCGCTGCTGTCGGTCTTCTCGATGCGACCGGTGGTCGAGCAGTGCCTGGGCAAGGCCGACAAGGCCGGGCGGATCAAGCGCCGCCAGGTCGAGCCGGCCCAGCTGCGCAGCGGCGTCCTGGCCGGGGTCGCCGAGCAGATCGGTCAGGTCCTGACCCAGGGCCGCGGCGCCCTGCGGCGCTCCGCGATGACCCCGCCCCCCGCGGACTGGGCCGACCTCCCGCAGTTCCAGGAGCCGCACCGGCGCGGCGAGGTGCTGGTCGCCGTCGTCCTCGACCTCCTCATCGACATCTGGGTCAAGCGGCTGGAGCCGCTGCTCGCGCCGGAGCGGACGCCGGTGGCGACGCTCGACCGCGTCCGTGCGGCCGAGGAGGGCGCCCGGGCGGCGAGCCAGCTGCTCACCATGCTGATCCGCGGCCTGGACTACCTGCCACCGGTGGAGTTCGAGTTCGGCGACCTGCTCGACGCCGTGCTCCTCGCCGACGCCGAGGTGGTCCCCGACGACGACCTCGGCTACCGGGACATCCTCGTCGACCGGTTCGAGAAGGCCGGCATCCGCCGGCCCCGCAACAGCGTGACCGACGTGCTCGATGCCGAGGTCGCGCCGCACTACCTCGGCTTCAACTTCGCGGCCCTGCGGAGCGATCGCGACGAGATCTTCCGCTTCCTGTGGCAGAACGCGCTCCGGCTCGGCGTCGCCACGAAGTACTACACGATCATCGAGTCGGTCCGCCCCAGCCAGCGCATCACACCCGACGGCTTGATCGTGGTCGAGACCGTCGCCACCTACGTCCAGACGCTCGACCTCAGCGCGGAGGAGCTCGAGGAGATCACCGAGCTGAACATCCCTGACGACCTCGACCCCGCAACACCGGTACAGCTGCTCGGCGGCGGGACCCTGGTCTTCGACCAGTTCGGCCGGCTCAAGGTGCACATCCACAAGGACCTCGACGACTGGCGTCGCCAGCTGCGTCGCGTGGAGTACCTCCACCGGACCGGGGGCACGGACCGAAGCAAGCGTCTCGGGTTCTCCGACGGCGCCGGGCGCGGGCAGGCGTTCGCCGAGCTCCACAACACCGAGCTCAACTCCGGGGAGGCGTGGTGAGCAAGGTCGTGCGGGTCCGGATCCGGATGTACCAAGTGGGCTTCGGGGACTGCTTCCTGATGTCCCTGGAGTACGACGCACCGCTGGCCGACGGCCGGGCCGAGCGGCACCTGCTCATCGACTACGGCTCCACCAGGTCGGCGCGCGAGCACCGCACCAAGGGGCGGATGAGCGACGTCGCGAAGCTGATCGCCGAGCACACCCACGGCAAGCTCGATGTCGTCGTGCTCACCCATCGCCACAAGGACCACCTGTTCGGGTTCTCCGACGACACCGGGGACACGACGATCCGCGACCTCAACCCCACGCTGGTCCTGCGCCCATGGACCGAGCATCCCGACCTGTCCGCAACGGCGGACAACCCAGCGGTCGCAGCCCCTGCCTCCCCCATCGGCTCTTCCTCGGCCCGGTTCGCCCGGAACCTCTCCGCGGCCCAGGACGCCGTCGACCATCTCGCCGCACGACCCGGACTGCACGCCGACCTCAAGGCGGCCGTCGAGGAGCAGCTCAAGAACACCGACGCGATCGCGCTCCTCGACGAGCTCTCCGCGAACGGCCACGGCCGCTACCTGTACGCCGGCGCCGACCCGGAGACGGCCACGGTGCTGCCCGGACTGACGATCACCGTGCTCGGTCCCCCCACCATCGAACAGGATCCCCGCGTCGCGAAGAAGCGCGACGACGACCCCCAGTACTGGATGCTTGCCCTGCGCGCCTCCCTTCACCACGCCGCCGCAGACGCGACCTACGGTGGCTCGGGCGCCGAGCCGACGGTCCACGTCGGGCCCGGGCCCGTGCGCTGGCTGATCGACCGCCTCGCCCAGCAGAAGCTGCACTCCGTCACCCGCCTCGTGCGCAAGCTCGACGACGCCCTCAACAACACCAGCTTGGTCCTGCTCATGGAGGTCGGCGAACTGAGCATGCTGTTCCCCGGGGACGCACAGATCGAGAACTGGCAGTTCACCCTCGACCGGCTCCCCCACGAGCCCGAGCTGATGAGGAAGCTCGCCGAGATCGACCTCTACAAGGTCGGCCACCACGGCAGCCGCAACGCCACACCGCGGTCCCTGCACGCCCTGTGGGTCGATCGGCCCGACACGCTGCCCCGCCTGACCGCGCTGATGTCAACGCGCCCGGACGTGCACGGCAGCACCGAGGCCACCGCCGTCCCCCGGGCCACCCTGGTGACCGCGCTCGAACAGGTGGCCTCGCTGATCTCCACCGACGACCTGGACCAGGGTGAGGCCTTCGTCGAGGTCGTCGCCGACACCACCGGCGGGCCATTCGCACGAGTCCCTTAGCAAGGACTCGACACCCCGGGATGCCAACGTCGAGCGCTTCTGCTCGAGTTCCGTCAGGCCGGACTAGGGTGGCTGCGCAGTGCGAGGGGGAGGCACGTGGTGGAGCGATCGGGGCCGAGTGCGCGGCCGCTGAAGAACATGGTCTGGATCGCCGGTGGGGCGTTCACGATGGGGTCCGAGGACTTCTACCCCGAGGAGCGACCCGTCCGGACGGTCGAGGTCGACGAGTTCTGGATGGACGAGCACCCGGTGACCGTGGCGGAGTTCCGACGCTTCGTGAAGGCGACCGGCCACGTCACCGTCGCGGAGATCGCCCCCGACGCCCTGGCCTTCCCGGACGCGGATCCCGAGCAGCTGGTGCCGGGCTCGCTCGTCTTCACGCCTCCACACCGTCGCGTGAGCCTGGACGACTACCGCGCCTGGTGGTCCTGGACGCCGTCGGCGCAGTGGCGGCATCCCGAGGGGCCGGACAGCACCGTGCACGGCCGCGACCTGCACCCAGTGACGCACGTGGCATATGCCGACGCGCTGGCGTACGCCGCCTGGGCCGGCAAGGAGCTGCCGACGGAGCCGGAGTGGGAGTTCGCGGCCCGCGGCGGTCTCGACGGTGCCGTGTTCGCCTGGGGAGACGAGTTCGCCCCACGGGGGCGGATGATGGCCAACACGTGGCAGGGCGACTTCCCTGTGCAGAACGACCTGCTCGACGGGTACGAGCGCACGTCCCCGGTCGGCAGGTTCCCCCCGAACGGGTACGGCCTGGTCGACATGACGGGGAACGTCTGGGAGTGGACGTGCCAGGACTTCACCACGAGCCACGCCGAGCGCGCCGGGGCCGCGGTGTCGGTGGTCAGCAGCGAGGTGCCGCCAGCGGCGAGCTGCTGCGGACCCCAACGCGAGCCCGAGGTCCCGCTCTCGTCATCCCCGACTCCCGGGACGTGGGCGCCGAAGGTCGTCAAGGGCGGGTCCCACCTGTGCGCGCCGAACTACTGCCTGCGCTACCGGCCGGCGGCACGGCAGCGTCAGACCGTGGACACCTCGACCAGCCACCTGGGCTTCCGCTGCATCGTGCGTCCCTGACGCTCCGGTCTCACTGGCGGGCCATGGCGATCCGCACGCGCTCCTCGGGGTCGATGAAGTGGTCGTGGTCGTGGTCGTCGTCGCCGAGGTCGAGCTGGACCCAGGCGATCTTGCCGGTGAACCTGCTCGTGCGGGCGGTGTACTCAGGCGAGACCGTGGTGCCGGACTCGTAGCCGATGTCGGTCGTCTCGTCGGCCGAGAAGACCATCGGCTGCGTGAGCTCGACGCGTCCGGTGCCCACGGCGGTGCCGTCGTGGTAGAGCGTGACGCCTCCACCCTTCGCCAGGCCGCCCCCGTCGTAGGCGAACTCCATCCGCAGCTGGTGGTGGCCGGACGGGACCGGCTCGTCGCTCCGGGTCACGAAGTGGTGGATGCCGAGGACGTTGTAGACGAACGTCAGCCGGTTGTCCTTGACGAAGACCGTCCAGCCGCCGAAGCGACCGCCCTGGGCGATGATGACGCCCTCGACGCCGCCGTCGGGGACGTCGACGTCGGCCGTGACCGAGAACGACTTGTTCTTGATGCTGACCACGCTGTTCTCGGAGAGCCGCCCCATCCCGGGGAAGAACTGCTGGGAGGTCCCGTGGATCAGCGTCGGGCGACCCGCGAGGTCGGGGTTCAGCCGCTCCGCGCCGCGGTCGTCGAGGGGCAGCACGTTGTACTTGGTCGCCTCGATGAGCCACAGGCGTTGCAACTTGGCCAGCATCTCGGGGTTCTCCGCAGCCAGGTCGTGGGCCTGGCTGAAGTCACTGCTGCCGTCGTAGAGCTCCCACAAGTCGTCGTCGAACGCCAGGAGGTCACCCCCGACCATGACCCACGGCGTCTTGTGCTTGGTGACCGCGCTCCAGCCCTTGTGGTAGATGCCGCGGTTGCCGAACATCTCGAAGTACTGGAGGTCGTGGCGCTCGGGTGCGGTTGCCTCCTCGAACGCGTACAGCATGCTCGTGCCCTCCATCGGGCTCTGGAGCACACCGTTGACCATCGTGGGCTCGGGCAGACCGGCTGCCTCGAGGATGGTCGGGGCCACGTCGATCGCGTGCGTGAACTGCGACCGCACCGCACCCTTCTGCGCGACCCCGCTGGGCCAGTGCACGATCATCCCGTTGCGGGTCCCGCCCCAGTGCGAGGCGACCTGCTTGGTCCATTGGAGCGGGCTGTTCATCGCCCAGGCCCACCCGACCGAGTAGTGGTTGTAGGAGGACGGGGTGCCTAGCTGGTCCTTGGTGCTCAACAGGAACTCCGGGGTCTCCACCGCCGCCATTCCGTTGAAGTTCGCCATCTCGTTGAAGGCGCCGTTCATCGTGCCCTCGGCGGAGGCCCCGTTGTCCCCGATGATGTAGTAGATCAGCGTGTCGTCGAGGACATCCAGGCCCTCCAGCGCATCGATCAGCCGGCCGACGTGGTGGTCGGTGTGCTCGAGGAACCCGGCGTAGACCTCCATCTGGCGCGCGAGCACCGGCTTGAGCTCGTCGGGCATGTCGTCCCAGGAGGGGATGACGTCGTGGCGCTCGGTCAGGTCCGCGTCCTCGGGGATGACGCCGAGCTCCTTCTGGCGCGCGAACGTGCGCTCGCGCTGGACGTCCCAGCCGTCGTCGAACTGACCGGCGTACTTGTCGGCCCACTCGAGCGGGACGTGGTGCGGCGCGTGCGTGGCGCCCGGAGCGAAGTAGACGAAGAACGGCTTGTCGGGCATGAGCGCCTTCTGCTGGTGCACCCAGCCGATGGCCCGGTCCGTCAGGTCCTCGGTCAGGTGGTATCCCTCCTCCGCCGTGGCGGGCGGCTCGACCGGGGTCGTGCCGTCGTAGAGGGCCGGGTCGTACTGGTTGTTCTCCCCACCGATGAACCCGTAGAACGTCTCGAACCCGCCACCGCCCGAGGGCCAGGCGTCGAACGGCCCCATCGACGACGACTGCCACACGGGCACCTCGTGGCACTTGCCGAACTGGGCGGTGGAGTAGCCGTTGAGCTTCAGGGTCAGCGCCACCGGCGCCTTGTTGTTCGGCCGCACCGAGGAGTTCCCCGGGGCCGAGGTCGCGGTCTCGGTGATGCTGCCCATCCCCACGGAGTGGTGGTTGCGGCCGGTGAGCATGGCCTGCCTCGTCGGCGCGCACAGGGCCGTCGTGTGGAACCGGTTGAACTTCAGACCTCCCGCGGCCAGCCGCTCGGCGGTCGGAGTGGCGCACGGCCCCCCGAACGTGCTGGACGCCCCGAACCCGACATCGTCGAGCAGGATGACCAGGACGTTCGGCGCGCCCTTCGGGGGGTTCAGCGGCACGATCGGCGGGGACGCCGTGTCGGGGTCCTTGGCGTCGTAGGTCGTCAGTCCGGGCGCCACCTGGTGAGGGATCGGCAGGATCGCTCGGGAGCTCGGCTCTGGGCACATGGCTCGGTCCTCCGGAGTCGTCCACGGCGGCTGGATGCGGCCACCTGCCTGCAATATCCGCCCCGTACGCACGCCGGTCCTCCCCCGAGCGGGGTGATTTCACCGCGGTCCGTGGTCAGGGCGAGTTGCCTGAGCCCTCCGGGATGGGGCAAGGGTCACAAGGAGGTCCTCACACCGCTTCCGCCGGCCGGGGCCCGCGCGATCGAGCGGATGCACCCGCACATGCTCTGGCACACTTGCGTGCCCACCATGCTCGATGCCGGTGCAGGCCTGCGAGATCCAGGTCGCAGCTCGCCACGCCGACCCGTGCGGTCCTGGTCAATCCCCGGCGGGTTCCGATGCATGGGACTCCGCTGCCTTGGCCGCTTCACGCGCCTCACGCGCCTCGCCCAGATCGGCGAGAAGGGAGTCGATTGCCACCAGGCCGCCTCCGAGCACAACCGCCGCGATCGGGACCGGCAGCCTTGTCCTACGCACGACGGTCGTGGCCGCCAGCATCGTCGTCGACCACGCCGTCACCGAGGTCGCGAAAGGCACCGTAGTGCGCTTCCACGGCTCATCCGTATCAGGGATGACCGTGAAGATCTGAAGTCCTGGCTTGTTCAGGAACCATCCCGTCGCAAACCCCGCGATCAAGAGGGGCGAGCGCTTGGACGGGTCCGGCGCGAGGCAGGCGAGGGCGACACCGACTCCTCGGACCACAGCACCCGGTCGCACCTTCATCGCCTCACCTCTGCAGAGATCGTCTCGTGCCAATCACTCCGGGGCAATGGCCATCCGCACATTGAATCGCCCGGGTTTCGTGGAGGCTCGGATGTGCCCGGGGTCCACGTCGTCGCGATTGCTTGGATCTCATCCCACGGTGATGATGCGCTTGCGTTCGAACATGCTTCGCCGAACCGTCGTCACCACCATCGTCCTCGACGAGTACGAGAACACCCGCCAGCGCATGGACAACCAGGAACGCCGATCGCGTCACCGCAGGTCAGGGCCGGTCTTCTCCAGCAGCGCGACACACTCGATGTGATGCGTCATCGGAAAGAGGTCGAAGGCGCGCAGCTGCTCGAGGTGGTAGCCGTGCTCGGCAAAGATCGCCAGGTCCCGGGCCAGCGCGGCGGGGTCGCAGGCGACGTACGCGACGGCGCGTGGCGCCCGGTCGACGACCTGCTCGACGACGACGCGCTTGGCGCCCTCGCGCGGCGGGTCGAGGACGACGAGGTCGAAGGGCTCGTCGTAGGACGACGCCAGCACCCGGTCGACCGGTCCGCACTCCACGGCGGCACCCTCGTGACCCACGAGGTTGGCACGGGCGTGCCCACAGGCGGCGCGGTCGGCCTCCACGGCGACCAGCCGGTCCCCGGTGAGCTCGCCGACGAAGCGCGCGAAGAGCCCGACACCGGCGTACAGGTCGAGCACCCGCTCCCCCGGCTGCGGGTCCAGGACCTCGAGGACGGTGTCCACGAGCACCGACGGCGCACCGGGGTGCACCTGCCAGAAGCCGTCGGGGTCGACGACGAACTCACGGCCCTCGACGGTCTCGACGATCGGCGGCCCGGGCTCGGGCGTGCGGGCGTCGGGGTGCGCGATGAGGCAGTCGTCGACCGGTACGACGCGTCGTGAGCGGTGGGCGCGCAGGCCGCGGCGCCCGTCGTCGGTGCGGGCCCACTGCATCCGGGTGCGCCAGCGCWGGCCGTGGTCGTCGCCGGGCACCGGCTCGACCACCAGACCGGCGACCAGCGGGTGGTCGGCGGGCAGGCGGCCGACCCGGACGAGCTGCTCGCGGACGACGGCGGCCTTGAGGTCGCGCTGCGCGGGCAGCGCGACGTGCTGGAAGTCGCAGCCACCGCACAGGCCGGGCCCCGCGACGGGGCACGGCGCCTCGACCCGGTCCGCGGAGGCCGTCAGGACCTCCACGGCGTCACCGCGCCAGAACCGGTCGCCCTCGCTGCCCTCGGTGATCTCGACGACCACCCGCTCCCCCGGCACCGCGTGCCGGGTGAAGACGACCCGGGACTCGGGCTCGGGGAGCCGGACGATGCAGTGTCCGCCGTGGGCGACGGGGCCCACCTCGGCCTCGAAGCGCTCACCGACGCGGGAGGGACCACGGGACTTCCGGGCACGAGGATGCCGGCTCACCGGTCGTCCTTCCGGTTGGTGACCCGCCCGCGGCGCAGGTCGCCGGCGTGCACGCGACCCTCCAGCGCCTCCTCGCGCTCGAGGGCGATGCGCGACGAACGGAGCTGGTAGGGCACCGAGGTGACCATGACGCCGGGGGCGAACAGGAGCCGTCCCTTCAGGCGCAGCGCCGTCTGGTTGTGCAGCAGCTGCTCCCACCAGCGCCCCACGACGTACTCGGGGATGTAGACGGCCACGACCCCGCGCGGGTTGGCCCTCCGGATCTCCTGGGCGTACTGCACGATCGGCCGGGTCACCTCGCGGTACGGCGAGTGCAGCACCTTGAGCGGGACGTCGATCTGGCGCTGGTCCCACTCCGCCATGAGCTTGGCGGTGGCCGCGTCGTCGGTCGAGACGTAGATCGCCTCGAGCGCGTTGGGTCGGGTGGCCTTGGCGAACGCCAGCGCCCGCAGGGTCGGCTTGTGCAGCTTGGAGGCGAGCACGATGGCGTGCACGCGGGTCGGCATCACCTTGTCCTGCTCGTCGGCCGCGAGCTCGAGCTCGACACGGTCGTAGTGGCGGGCGATGCCCTGCATGATCAGGAAGAAGAAGATCATCGCGAGGATGGTGATCCAGGCACCGGCGAGGAACTTGGTGAGCAGCACGATCACCAGGACGACCGCGGTCATGCCGAGGCCGAAGGTGTTGATGACCCGGGCACGGAACATCCGGCGTCGCTCCGCCGGGTCGCGCTCGGTCCTGAGGTGCCGCGTCCAGTGCTTGATCATCCCCAGCTGGCTGAGGTTGAAGGACACGAAGACGCCGACGATGTAGAGCTGGATGAGCTTGGTCGTCTCGGCGTCGAAGATCCAGATCAGCAGCATCGACATGGCGGCGAGGAAGACGATGCCGTTGCTGTAGGCGAGCCGGTCGCCGCGCGAGCCCAGCGACCGCGGGGCCAGGCCGTCCTGGGCGAGGATGGATCCGAGCACCGGGAAGCCGTTGAACGCCGTGTTGGCGGCCAGCACGAGGATCACGCCGGTGACGGTGGTCACGAAGTAGAAGCCGGGCGGGAAGTGGTCGAACACGCCGGACGCGATCTGCGAGATCACCGGGTTCTGCTCGTAGCCGGCCGGGAGCGCCGCACCGGCGGCGGTCGTGAGCCGCTCGAGCTCGTGCGGGTCGACGTAGCGGATGTGCATCTGGTTGGCCAGCACGATGACGCTCATCATCATGCTGATCGCGATCAGGCCGAGCAGCAGGAGCGTGGTGGCGGCATTCTTGCTCTTGGGCCGCCGGAAGGCGGGCACACCGTTGGAGATGGCCTCGACGCCGGTCAGCGCGGCGCAGCCCGAGGAGAAGGCGCGGGCGAGCAGGAAGAACAGCGCCACCTGCGTGAGCGGGCCCTCCCAGCCCTCCTGGGGCTGGATCTGCAGGCCGGCGCTCTCGGCCTCGGGGAGGTCGCCGGAGAGGAGCTGCATGAGCCCGTAGGCGCACATGCCCAGGATCGAGACCATGAAGAGGTACGTCGGGACGGCGAAGAACGTGCCCGACTCCCGGACCCCGCGCAGGTTGAGCGCGGTCAGCAAGACCACCGCCGCGCAGGCGGCCACCGCCTCGTGACCGACCAGCGACGGGATCGCACCGGCTGCGTACTGCGACGCGGACGAGATGGACACCGCGACCGTCAGCACGTAGTCCACGAGCAGCGCGCTGGCCACCGTGATCCCGGCGGTCCGACCGAGGTTGACCGTGGCGACCTCGTAGTCGCCACCGCCCGAGGGGTAGGCGTGCACCGTCTGGCGGTACGACGTCACGACGGTGAGCATCACCAGCGCGACCGCGATGCCGATCTTCCACGACCAGGCGTACGCCGACGCACCGGCGACCGCCAGCATGATGAAGATCTCGTCGGGCGCGTAGGCCACCGACGAGAGAGCGTCGGAGGCGAACACGGGCAGCGCGATGCGCTTGGGCAGCAGGGTCTCCCCCAGCTGGCTGCTGCGGAGCTTGCGCCCGAGCAGGATCCGTTTAGACACATCGCCGACACCCACGTCGGGCAGCCTAGTCATGCTCGGGCCGGGCGCCGGGATCGCCGCCCCCACCTGGGATACGGTGCGTCCGTGCACGTCGTCATCATGGGATGTGGCCGGGTCGGCTCAACGCTGGCTCGCAGCCTCGAGGACCGTAACCACACGGTGTCCGTCATCGACAGCGACCCCGACGCGTTCCGACGCCTGGGGCCGACCTTCAACGGCGACAAGGTGACGGGGTACGGCTTCGACCAGGAAGTCCTGGAGAAGGCCGGAATCCGGCGCGCGGACGCCTTTGCGGCCGTGTCGAGCGGTGACAACTCCAACATCATCGCCGCGCGCGTCGCCCGGGAGACCTTCGGGATCCAGCAGGTCGTCGCCCGCATCTACGACCCCGGCCGCGCCGAGGTCTACCAGCGCCTCGGCATCACCACGGTCGCGACGGTGAAGTGGACCGCCGACCAGGTGCTGCGCCGGATCCTCCCGGCCGGCGCCGAGCCGGACTTCCGCGACCCGTCGGGCACCATCCGCGTGGACCACATCCAGGTCCCCGAGCACTGGGTCGGCCAGCGCACCATCCACTTCCAGGAGCAGTCGCGCAGCCGCATCGCGTGGATCGACCGCCTGGGCGAGGGCATGCTGCCCACCCGCGACACCGTCATCCAGGAGGGCGACATGCTGCACCTCGTCATCCGCGAGGAGGGGGCGGCCCACGCCTACTCCGTCCTCGAGAACGGTCCGGAGGAGCTCTGATGAGGGTCGCCATCGCCGGGGCAGGAGCCGTGGGCCGCTCCATCGCCCGTGAGCTGATCGACAACGGTCACAAGGTCCTGCTCATCGACAAGGCGCCCTCGGCCATCCGGCCCGAGCGCGTCCCGAACGCGGAGTGGCTGCTCGCCGACTCCTGCGAGATGTCGTCGCTCGACGAGGCGCAGCTCGACAAGTGCGACGTGGTCATCGCCGCCACCGGCGACGACAAGGCCAACCTCGTCACGTCGCTGCTGGCCAAGACCGAGTTCGGCGTGCCGCGCACCGTGGGGCGGGTCAACCACCCCAACAACGAGTGGCTGTTCACCGAGGCCTGGGGCGTCGACGTCAACGTGTCGACGCCGCGGATCATGTCTGCGCTGGTCGAGGAGGCCGTCTCGGTCGGCGACCTGGTGCGGCTGTTCACCTTCCGCCAGGGCAACGCGAACCTGGTGGAGATGACGCTGCCGCCGGAGTCGCCGTACGTCGGCACGCCCAGCGGCCTGGTGCCGTTCCCCGACAACTGCGCGCTGGTGACGATCCTGCGCGACGGGCAGGTCTACACGCCGTCGGCGGAGCAGCCGCTGGAGGCGGGCGACGAGCTGCTCTTCGTGGTGCCGGGCGACGTCGAGGAGGAGCTCGAGCGACTCCTGTCCCCGCAGGGCCACGGGGGCTGACCCCCGATCCTCACTCGCGGGCCGTGGGCTCCATCGGGGTGTGGTTGCGCGCGAGCAGCCACACCATGGCGCCCAGGGCGGCGAGCTGGAGAGGCCAGCCCAGGGCGATCTTCATGAT
>NZ_JBFUKA010000067.1:0-25996 GCF_056401085.1 Nocardioides sp. P4_G4 | reverse complement strand
GTCCAGCTGGCTCAGCTGGTAGTCGGAGTGCGTTTGGGTCATGACAGACGAAGGGCCTCTCTAGGGACAGCAGCCCACATCGTAGCCATGGGCGAGCGGATCCCTGCACTCATGCTCACGATCCTGCCGAGAGTGGGTCGAGCATCACTCCGCCCGGTCCGCATCAGCCGGGGCGTCGTGGGTCGACGGTCAGGCCGACTCGAGGAGCAAGGTCACGGGCCCGTCGTTGACCGAAGCCACCTGCATGTTCGCGCCAAAGACGCCGCACTCGACTGTGGTCCCGAGCCTCTCCAGCTCGGCGGCCACGGCGTCGTACAGCGGCTCGCTCACGCTGCCGGGAGCAGCGGCCGACCAGGTGGGCCGGCGGCCCTTGCGTGCGTCGCCGTACAACGTGAACTGGCTGACGAGCAGCACAGGTGCTCCGGTGTCTCCCACGGATAGCTCGTCGCGCAGGAGGCGCACGTCGCGGATCTTGCGGGCCATCCAGGCGGCGTCCTCGAGCGTGTCGTCGTGGGTCACGCCGAGCAGGACCAGGAGGCCGCCGTCGATGCTGCCGACCACGGCGTCGTCGACGGTGACGGACGCGGAGAGCACCCTCTGCAGCACAGCACGCATGCATCGACCCTAGGGTGCTCCCATGGCTGACGGACTGTTGATCACTGTGGCGCCGACGGGCGCCGAGACGAGCAAGGCGGACTGCCCGCAGCTGCCCACCACTCCCGAGGAGATCGCGGCCACGGCCGCGGAGTGCGAAGCGGCCGGCGCGGCGATGATCCACATCCACGTGCGCGACGGCGAGCACGCTCCGACGCTCGACCAGTCCCTGCTCCGCGAGTGGGTCGCCGCGGTCCGCGAGTCGAGCAGCCTGGTCGTGCAGCTGTCCAGCGGCGGCTCGGTCCACGACCCGCTGGACAAGAGGCTCGAGGTGCTCGACGCAGAACCCGACTCGTGCAGCCTGACGATGGGCACGACCAACTTCGGCGACGACGTCTTCAGCAACCCCTGGCCCTTCGTGTGCGAGCTCTACCAGCTCTCCCAGGAGCGTCGGATCGTGCCGGAGTTCGAGCTGTTCGACCTCGGCCAGGTGCACGCGCTCGGCCGCCTCCTCAAGACCTACGGCCTGCCGTACGGCGGCAAGGTGCACTGCGACTTCGTGATGGGCGTACCCGGTGGCATGCCCGGCACCGCCGACGCGCTGGTCGCAGGGGTCGCGATGCTCCCGCTCGAGGTCACGTCCTGGGCAGCGACCGGCATCGGCCGCACCACGCTGTCGGTGGCCCTTGCGGCCCTGTCCAAGGGGGGTCATCTGCGCGTCGGCATGGAGGACGTGCTCACCATCGCCCGCGGCGTGCCAGTCGAGAGCAACCGGCAGCTCGTCGAGCGGGCCGTGGAGCTCGGTCGCCTCGCCCAGCGCGAGCCGATGACGCCGGCGCAGTGCCGCGAGCTGCTCGGTATCTAGCCCTCACGGATAGCGTCCCGAAGCGCCCACTCGCCGCGTCTCCGGTTCGCCTGCAACGCGCGGCGGCACCTGCGAGGATCCCGCGGTGGATGGAGCGAGCGGGGCGATCGTGACGTTGGTGGCCGTGATCATCGGCGGTGCCGTGTCTTTCGTGGGCGCGTGGGGAGCCGAGCACCTGCGGTGGCGGCGTACGCGCACGGAGCGGTGGGACACGCAGACCATGGACGCCTACGCGCAGTACGCAGGCGCCATGAAGCGCGAAGTGCGCATCACCATGCGCATCGCAGGGGGTCTGGGTCTAGGGCCGCGCACGGAGCCGCTGGCGTTGGAGCCGGGGAAGTCTCTTCACCAGGACGCAGAGCAGGAGCGGTCGCTGCGTTTCGAAGCGGTCCTGCTCCTGGGCAGCCAGCAGACCGTCGGTGCTGCCCGCGAGTGGCAGCAGCGGTGCTGGGATCTCTACCTGTTCTGCCTGTCCCGCTCCGTGCCCGATGAATCGGACATAGAGGAGTTCGCGCGGCTGTACGAGTCGGTCGGGCGAGCGCGGGAGGTGTTCCACGAGGCGGCCCGGCGAAGCCTCGGGGTGGCCGAGGGAGCGGTCGCCGCTGCCCCCATGCCGAGCGAGATGGAAGAGGCGGAGCGTCGCTACTGACCGCCCGCTCGCGGACTCTACGGACGAGTCGGTCGCTCGGTGGGCTAGTTGTCCCGCCCGTCGGGGTGGGCGAACGCGGCCCGTTGGTTCTAGATCTTCTCAAATGACGCACGCCGGGTGTCCGTCCGGGGAAAGCATCTCCGTATGAAGCAAGGGGTGCGCAAGATCTATCGCCGGGCCAGGTGCAAGCTGAAGCACCGGGAGTGCCCACACAACTCGCGATACCACCGTTAGCCGGGGCGCAGCCTCGTCAGCGTGGAGGCGGCAGGGGGAGCGGTACCTGGTGCACGGCGAGGTGGTCGTGGTTGGTGATCCACAGGGCCTCATCCGTCGCTGCCACACTGCCGCTGCCGGGCGGCACCTCGATCACGTGTGTCAGCACACGGCTGTCCGGATCGATCCGGATCACACCGGTGTCGGTGCGTAGCCAGACGGCCCCGGCGCCGGTGGTCAGGTCACCACCCCCGATGGCGGCGCCAGTCACAGCGATGGTCTCGGGCTCGGACGTCCGTCCGTCGACCCGTGTCACGGAGCCGTCGCCCTGGTTCATCACCCACACGGCACCGAACCCGACGTCCAGGAACCGCGGGTACGGGCCGGCGGGGATGCTCGTCCACTCGCCCGACTCCAGGTCGTAGCGCTCGATCGTGCCCGACCTCGTGGGCACCCAGAGTGCATCGAACGCCGCACGAACGGCGGTCGCGTCCGCCGGTGCGGGAATGGTGGAGGCGACCTTCTCGCCCCTGATCGTGACGATGGTCGGCTCGAGGGTGTCCACCAGGACGTAGACCGTGCCCTCGTCGGCCCCGACCGCACCCTCCATCAACGGGCTCGCCGGGAGCCTCACGCGGGCCCGAACCGCGCCCGTCAGGTCGTCGATCCGCATGAGCGTGTCCGGGACGCGCGTGGAGATGAACACCTCGTCACCGGACTCCTCCAGTGCCTGGGTCACCGCGCCCCGCACACCGGTGCGTGCGGTGACGTCTCCCGAGACGGCGTCGTACCGCACTGCGCCCGGAGCGACCCCCGAGACCCAGACCCCACTGTCGGTCGCGACGGCGAAGTCGGCGAACGGCTCGGCCTTGATGGTCCGGCCGTCCACCTGGCGCAGTGTCAGGGGCTCTGGATGATCGCCGGCGGGGAGGTACGTCGGCTCGACGGTCGTGCCGTCGGTGGACGCCTTCGGCTCTTCCCGGTCGCCCTCGTCGGTGCCGTCGGACGAGCACGCCCACAGCGAGGCAGCGAGCGCTGCCGCCACGACGCCCCGGGCGATCCACACATCAAGGACGATCCTCCGCCGGGCTGGTGAGGACCACGGAGCTGCCGGACCGGTCTGGACCGGGCTCGGTCAGGTATCGGTGCGCTTCATGCCGATGAGGCCCGGCTTGTAGTCGGGGTCCTCGAGCTGGGCGATGGTCGGGGAGCCGAACATCGGCAGGCCCTGGGTCTTGCGGATGAAGCCCCACACGATGGGGAGCACGATCAGCACGAAGAGGCCGACGCCCGCGATGAGCATCGGGTGGGTGTCGTCCTCGCCGGCGCCCAGGGGCGCCCAGCCGGCCTTGTCGAGCAGCGCGACACCGCTCATGGTGAGCACCACCACGATCCCGCGACGGATGATCGACTGCGGGACCCTGGGCGCGATCTTGGAGCCGAGCAGGGTGCCGGGCACCGAGCCGGCCACGAGCGGGATCAGGACGCTCCAGTCGAGCCCGTGGATCGCGATGTTGGAGATCGCCGCGGCGAGGACCAGCGGCACCGCCTGCACCAGGTCGGTGCCGACCAGCTTCACCGCGCTCAGCCCGGGATAGAGCATGAGCAGCGCGATCATGATGACCGAGCCGGAGCCAACGCTGGTGATGCCGACCAGCAGGCCGCCCAGCGCTCCGACGAGCAGCGTCGGAATGGGCCGGATGGCGGGGTTCTCGTCGGGCACGTGGCCCTGGCTGCGTACCCGCTTGAGGTTGATGTAGAGCCGCAGCGCGTACGTCGCGGCCGCGAAGAGCAGCGCGAAGCCGATGCAGAGCTTGAGCGTGGAGTCGAGGTCCTCGGGGTCGGCGAAGGCCTTGACGAGGTAGGGGCCGAGAAGTGCCATCGGCACCGAGCCGATGATCAGCCACTTGGCCAGCTGCATGTTGGGGGAGCCCTCGCGCTTGTGCACGATCGCCCCACCGGTCTTGTAGACGGCAGCCGCTGTGAGGTCGGCGGTGACGACGGTCGCGGCGTCGCCCACGCCCAGGAAGATGAGGGCCGGTGTCATCAGGGCGCCACCGCCCATGCCGGTCAGTCCGACGACGATCCCGACGACGAAACCGGCCGCCAGGATCGACAGCGCGGTCACGGTCAGCAGGTCGGCCATCAGTCCTCCTCGGCGAGCGCTGCGACAACCACGCTCAACATTGTCGACATCTTGCCCGCTGCGGCCCGTGCGGCCGCATCCCCGCGCCGGTAGGGGTCGTCGATGTCGTCCTCGGGGAGGGGGGCGGTACGCCGCTCGCCCGCCGCCGTGAGCAGGCTGCGGCCGCGGAGGTCGGGGGACGCCTGGGCGGCGCGGGCGAACTGGCCCAGGGTGAAGACCTTGCGCAGGGCCTGGGGGTGCTCCTCGAGGATGAAGGCGCGGTGACTGCTCTCCGCGGTGAGGACGAGGTCTGCGTCCTCGACGATCGCCCGGGTCAGGCGGCGGCTGCGGAACGTGTCGTCGAAGGCGTCGAGGGTGGCCGACATCACGTCGTCCATGGGGTGATCGGTGAAGCCGTGGGTGCCGGCGCTGCTGAACTCGATGCCCTTCGCGTCCAGGCTGCGCGCGGCCTGCTCGAGGTAGGCGGAGCGGCAGATGTTGGCGGTGCAGACGAAGAGCACGCGGAGGGGTTGCGAGGCTCGCTCCGTTCGCACCTCAACCACCGGGGTGGGCTCGGAGGTCAGGTCGAGGTGGCCGGTGTCGGCCAGTGCCTCGAGGACGTCGTCGAGAGCATCCTCGATGGTGCGGCCCGTGGTGTCGACGCGCACGGAGGCGTCCTCGGGCTCCTCGTAGGGCGAGGAGATGCCGGTGAAGTCGGGGATCTCACCCCGGCGGGCCTTGGCGTAGAGCCCCTTGCGGTCGCGTCGCTCGCACTCCTCCAGCGGGGTGGCGACGTGGACGAGGAAGAACTCGCCGCCGGCCTGCTCGACCATCTCGCGCACGGTGGCGCGGGTGGAGGCGAAGGGCGCGATCGGGCTGCAGATGGCGACGCCGCCGTGGCGGGCGATCTCGGCGGCGACCCAGCCGATGCGGGTGATGTTGGTCTCCCGGTCCTCGCGGGAGAAGCCGAGACCGGCGGACAGGTGACGGCGTACGACGTCGCCGTCGAGGCTCGTGACCGTGCGCTCGCCCTGCTCGAGGACGCGGTCCATGAGAGCGCGGGCCAGCGTGGACTTGCCGCTGCCGGACAGGCCGGTGAAGAAGACGACCAGGCCCTGCTCGCCGGGCTCGGGGAGGTCGCGGTCGACGATGTGCTGGATGGAGGGGGGGTAGGTGGGGGCGCCCTCCTCGGCCAGCGACTGATCCGTGAGGGCGTGGACGGGGTCGGTGCCGGCGTAGGTCTGGGCCACGTGGACGCCGAGGTCGTGGTCGGCGTCGGGGTCCCCGTGGTCGGCGAGCGGCACCACCACGACGACGGCGTCGTCGAGGAGGTCGGCGGCGGCGAGGGTGGCGCGGACCAGGGCGACGGGGGAGAGGGTGGAGGTGCCGTGGCCCGCGAAGACGAGCAGCAGGCTCGGGCCGAGGTCCCGCACCTCCTCGACCTGGGTGGCCGTCAGTGCGTCGGTGACCGGCACGACGGTCCGTCCGGCGTGCTGCTCACGCACCTGCCGTGCCGTCAGGTACAGGCGGCGGAAGGGGCCGTACTGGGCGTGCGTCAGCGCCGTCACCACGCCCGTGGCCGGCACGACGCGGGCCAGCGGGAGCCCCTCCGGGTCGACCAGCTCCACCTCGTGGGCCGAGGCCAGCTCGCCCGGCAGGTCCAGGGTCAGCACGCTGCCGGGGGCGTTGAACGCGGTCAGCGGGTGCACGGCCCCGGTCGTGAGGAGCTCGAGGTCGTCGAGCTCACGCGGACTGGGGCAGTGCTGGGGTGTCGACACGGGGTCAATCCTGCCAGCCTCGATCTCTGTGACCGGGCGTCGGTAGCCTGCAGCCATGTCGAGTGCAGTGGTGGTGGCCGAGATCGTCCGTTCGGGGTTCGTGGAGGGGCACCACTACGGATCCGTGGTCGCCCTCGACGCCGCGGGTGCGGTCGACTGGTCCGTCGGGATGGTCGACGAGCCGGTGCTGCCGCGCTCCTGCAACAAGCCCGTCCAGGCTCTCGGCATGGTGCGGGCGGGCCTCGACCTGCCGCCGGACCTGCTCGCGCTCGCCTGCGCCTCGCACTCCGGTGAGCCCTTCCACGTCGAGGGCGCTCGCCGCATCCTGGCCTCCGCCGGACTCACCGAGGACGCCCTGCAGACTCCCGTCGACTATCCGATCGACGACGAGGCCCGCGAGGAGGTCATCAGGTCGGGTGGGGCGAAGTCGTCGATCCTGATGAACTGCTCGGGCAAGCACGCGGCCATGCTCGCGACCTGCGTCGCCAACGGCTGGCCGACCGACACCTATCTCGCGCCCGACCACCCGCTGCAGGTGACGATCGCCGAGACGTTCGCCGACCTCACGGGTGAGCCCGTCACCACCGTCGCAGTCGACGGGTGCGGGGCGCCGCTGCTCTCGACGTCGCTGATCGGTCTTGCCCGCGCCTTCCGCGCGTTGGCCGTCGCCACCGAGGGGCCCGAGCGCCGCATCGCCGACGCCATCCGCGAGCACCCCGCGTACGTCTCCGGCACCCGACGCGACGAGCTCGCGCTGCTGACCGCGATCCCCGGTGCGATCGGCAAGGCCGGGGCCGAGTCCTGCTACGCGATCGCCCTGCCGGACGGTCGCGCCTTCGCGCTGAAGACCGACGACGGCGCGCCCCGGGTCCGTCCCGTGCTGATGGCCGAGGCGCTGCGTCGATCGGGGATCCTCGACCTCGGCGGGGTCGACGCCGACGCCGTACGCCGGACCGGCCAGCACGTCCTGCTGGGCGGCGGCCAGCCGGTCGGAGAGATCCGCGCCAGCTACTGAGCTAGCACCGAACCCCTGTGCCCATGCGGGGTGTGTCGGTAGTCACGGTCCCCAAGTTTGCATTTTGCTAACAGGTGTTAGCACTATGGGGGCATGGCCAAGGACAGCAAGGACGGGAAGACCGTCGTCGCCTCTCTCGGTGACTTCCTCAGGGAGCAGCGACTCGCGTCGCGTCTCTCCCTGCGGCAGCTCGCCGAGCAGGTCGGCGTCAGCAATCCCTACCTGAGCCAGATCGAACGTGGTCTGCGCCGTCCCTCGGCCGAAGTGCTCCAGCAGATCGCCAAGGCACTGCGCATCTCCGCCGAGCAGCTCAACGTGCGGGCGGGGATCGTGAGCCCCGATCCGGGTGTCGGGGGGTCGGTCGAGCTGGCCGTCCTGGCCGACACCGGACTGACCGAGCGCCAGAAGCAGTCGCTGCTGGACGTGTACGCCTCCTTCCTCGCCCTCAACGCGGGGCAGGCGGACGACCGCAGCTGAACCGACCCGGCCCGCGATCGCTGTGATCGGGTCGGCACCCCTCAAACGAAGGAGCTCAACCATGGCCAAGGCCACCCTCCCCAAGCCCGTTCTCGCCTACGTCGGCGTGACCGACCTCGCCGTCGAGATTGTCCGCGACCTCGTCACCGAGACCCAGACCCGCATCGCCGGCGTCCAGAAGACCGCCGGCGACCCCAAGGCGCTCGCCGACCGCGCCACCACCGTCGTGAACTCCCGCGTCGACGCCCTGGCCAAGGACGCCAAGGCCCGCCGCGAGGCCGTCGAGGCCCGCGTCGCCGAGCTCCAGGCCGAGGCCAAGGCCTACCCGGGCAAGGTCCAGAAGCTGGTCGACGACAGCGTCGACACCGCGACCGACACGTACGCCGACCTGGTCAAGCGCGGCGAGTCGCTCGTCGGCCGCGTCCGCCGCCAGGAGTCCACCAAGGCGACCGTTGCCTCGGCCAAGACCACCAAGGCGAAGGCCAAGACCACGGTGACGCAGGCCAAGAAGGCCGTCGACGCGGAGACCACCGCCACCAAGAAGACCGTCACCGCCCGCAAGACCGCGGCGAAGAAGAGCACCAGCAAGACCGCCGCCACCAAGACCGCCGCCACCAAGACCGCGGCCAAGAAGGCCCCGGCCCGCAAGGCTCCGGCCAAGAAGACCACCACCGCGCAGAGCAGCGCCAAGGCCACCGTGACCGCGGCCCAGAAGACCGCCRCCAGCGCCACCCAGGCCGTCACCGACGCCGCCGAGAAGGTCGGCGACTGAAGGACTGGTGCCGCGCGCGGCACCGACGACGACCAGCTGGCCCTCTTCTGAGGACAGTGGTTCGGAACTGACAGCGACCCCCAGCCCATCGGGCTGGGGGTCGCTGCGCGTTGCGTCAGCGGCCGCTGGTGATCTCGGAGAGGGCCGGGCGCACGTCGGCGAGGTAGACCAGGGCGGCGATCGTGAAGGCGAGGTGGATCAGGTTGATCGGCGATGYGTTGAGCAGCAGCACCTGCGCGAGGAGGCCGAGGCCCAGGATGATCGTCCACGCGGGCTTGGTCAGCTTGCCCGTGGCCGTGTAGGCCTCGGCGGAGAACATCAGCGAGCTGATGAAGGCGTAGGCCTTGACCGCCAGCATCACCAGCATGACGACGAGGTAGACGTACCCCTGGAACTCGAAGAAGGCCACGGGTCCAGCCTAGTTCAGGCCCGGCGACGACCCGACTTGCCCGAGCGCGCCTCCGCCTTGGACCGTGCCGCGTCCTCGCGCCGGGAGCGCTTGGTGTCGACCTCCGTCTCGTAGCCGTAGCCGTAGCCGTACCCGTAGCCATAGCCGTAGCCGGTGCGGTTCCTGCGGTTGGGCGCGAGGTTGATGACGACCCCCAGGGCCTTGGCGTCCACCGCCTCCAGCCGCTCCAGGGAGTGCTGGAGCTGGTCCTTGGTGGTCCTGCCGTGGCGCACCACGACCACCGCGCCGTCGGCCTGGGTGGCCAGCAGGGCCGCATCGGTCACCGGCAGCAGCGGCGGCGCGTCGAGGATGATGACGTCGAAATCGCGCCGCAGGTCGGTCAGCAGGGTCTCCATCGCGTGCGACTGGAGCAGCTCGGAGGGGTTGGGCGGGATCGGGCCGCAGGCGAGCACCTGGAGCCCGGAGTCGCCGTACTCCTGGAGCGCGTCGTCCAGCTTGACCTTGCCGATGAGCACGCTGGTCGTGCCGACGGCGTTGTCCAGCTGGAGCCGCTCGGCGATGAGGGGGCGGCGCAGGTCGGCCTCGACGAGGACCACGCGCTGGCCGGACATCGCGGTCGTGAGGGCGAGGTTGATCGCGGTGGTCGACTTGCCCTCGCCGGGCAGCGAGCTGGTCATCACGATGACCTTCTGGGCCTCGTCGACCTCGACGTACTGCATGTTGGTGCGCAGCACCCGGAAGGCCTCGGCCCATGGGGTCGCGGTGCTGAGGACCTGGAGCGGCGGCAGGTTGGCGGCGTCGTCGCTGGCGATGTTGCCCAGGATGGGCGCGTCGGTCACCTCGGCGACGTCGTCGTTGCTGGACAGGGACGTGTCGAGCAGCTCGCGGGCGATGGCGAGACCGACGCCCAGCAGCAGGCCGAGGACGGCGGCGAGGGCGAGGTTGCGGAGCGGCTGGGGGGAGACCGGGTCGGACGGGACCTCGGCGTCGTCGACGATGGTCGCCTTGACCAGCGACATCCGCTCGCCCTCGGGGGTCTCCAGCTCCTTGACGAGTCCCTGCAGCTCGTCGGCGTAGGCCTGGGCGATCTCGGCCGCGATCTCGGGGTCCGAGTAGGTGGCGGTGATCTCGAGGATGACCGTCTCGGGCACGACGGTCGCCTCGACGAGCTCGGTCAGCTCATCGGCCTCGACCACGCCGCCGATCGACTCCTCCACCGCGTCCGCGAGCTGGCGGCTGCCGACGAGGTCGGCGTACGACGTGACGCGCTGGGTGGCAAAGAGGTTGCCGGTGTAGGCCGCGCTGGTGTCCGACTCGCTCGTGGAGACGAAGATCCGGGTGGACGAGGAGTACTGCGGCGTGGCCTGCAGGGTCACCGCTCCGGCGAGCGCGAGCGCAGCGACCAGGGTGGCCACGACGACTCGCCAGCGTCGGCGGACGGTCTGCCAGTAGTCCTTGAGTTCCACGCGGTTCCATTCCAGAGGTCGAGCGTTGGACCACCACACCCTAGAGGTGTGCTGGGCGGAGGCTCACATCGTCGCCTCGGCGTGGGCCGGGTATCGTCACGCCGGTCGTCCGACACACACAGGGGAGCAACACGCATGTCGCTGGACTGGGAAGAGCGCCCGTGGGGCTCGTGGCACGTCATCGACGAGGGTGACGGCTACAAGGTCAAGCGCATCCACGTGGCCCCGGGGCAGCGGTTGTCCTACCAGACGCACGAGCACCGCTCAGAGCACTGGGTCGTCATCGCCGGCACCGCGACGTGCGTCGTCGACGGCGAGACGGTGGTGGCCGAGGCCGGTCACTCCGTGGACGTGGCGCTGGGCGCGGCCCACCGCATCACCAACGCCCACGACGAGGAGCTCGTCATCATCGAGGTGCAGCGTGGCGGCTACACCGGCGAGGACGACATCTGCCGCCTCGAGGACGACTACGGACGGTCCGAAGCCTCCAGGTAGCGCCCCAGCGCGACCAGCGCGTCCTCCGGCTCGAAGCCGGTGGCCCGGATCTTGTCCAGGGACATCGCCGACTGCAGGGGACGGGGCGCGAAGGGGCCGCCCTTGTCGAGCACGCCGGCGGCGTAGTCGTCGGTGCTGATGTGGGTGACGTCGTCCGCCGAGCGTCCGGACGCCGCGAAGACCGCCCGTGCGACCTCCGCCCACGACATCGCCGGGCCGCCGTTGGACACGTGGTAGGTGCCGTGGGGCGCACCGGTACCGAGCAGGTGCCGGGTGGCCCTGACCAGCTCGTCGGTGAAGGTGAGACGACCGACCTGGTCGGCCACCACGCTGGGGGAGACGCCCTTGGCCGCCAGCGACTCCATGGTGCGGACGAAGTTGTGGCCCTCGCCGATCACCCACGAGGTACGCAGCACGTAGTGGCGGGGCGCCTGGCCGACGGCGATGTCGCCGGCGGCCTTGGTCTGGGCGTAGACACCCAGGGGGGACAGCGGCTCGTCCTCGACGTGCTCCTCGGCGGTGCCGTCGAAGACGTACTCCGAGGAGTAGTGCACCAGGGTGAAGCCGTGCTCGCGCGCGAGTCGGGCCAGCGTCGCGGGTGCAGTGGCGTTCGCGGCCCAGGCGACCCGCCGGCCCTCGGCCGTCTCGGCGGCGTCGACCGCGGTGTAGGCCGCGGCGTTGAGGACCACGGCGTACTCGTGCCAGGGCCAGGCGGCGACGGCGTCGGCGTCCGTGACGTCGAGGGCGGCCCGGGTGACGCCCTCCGAGCCGGGGAGCGCCGCGACCAGCGCCTGTCCGAGCTGGCCGCCGGCGCCGAGCACGAGCGTCTTCTTCGGCACCATCGGGGTGACGTCACCCAAGCGCGGGTTGGCGTGGTCCTTGTCGGAGATCTCGGCCTCGGACAGCGGGATGGGCCACGGGATGGCGGCTGTCTCGTCGCCGAGGTGCAGGGCGGGGTAGGCCACGCCCGGGCGCCAGTGGTCGTTGACGAGGTAGGTGTAGGCCGTGCCGTCCTCGAGCGCCTGGTAGCTGTTGCCCACGCCGCGCGGGACGAAGACCGCGACCGACGGGTCGACCTCGAGGTGGAACGTCGTCCCGAAGGTCTCGCCCTCGCGCATGTCCACCCAGGCTCCGAAGATCCGGCCGGTGGCCAGCGAGACGAACTTGTCCCAGGGCTCGGTGTGGATCCCGCGGGTGGCCCCGCGCGAGGCGTTGAAGGAGATGTTGTTCTGGACCGGCCCGAAGTCCGGCAGCCCGAGGGCCACCATCTTCTCGCGCTGCCAGTTCTCCTTGAACCAGCCGCGGGCGTCGCCGTGCAGCGGCATCCGGACGACGAGCAGCCCTGGGATGGGCGTGCTGTCGACGGTGAGCTCCGCCATCACTGGCCCTTGGAGGCGTAGGCGGCCTCGGTGGCCTCCTTGGCCGGACGCCACCAGTCCTCGTGCGTCCGGTACCACTCGATGGTGTTGGCCAGGCCGGACTCGAAGTCCTGGAACTGCGGCTGCCAGCCGAGCTCCTGGCGCAGCTTGCCCGACTCGATGGCGTAGCGCAGGTCGTGGCCGGCCCGGTCGGTGACGTGGTCGAAGGCGTCGGCGGGCTGGCCCATGAGGGTCAGGATCAGCCGGACGACCTCGAGGTTGTTCTTCTCCCCGTCGGCGCCGATGAGGTAGGTCTCGCCGATCTCGCCCTGGTTGAGGATCGTCCACACGGCCGAGGAGTGGTCGTCGGCGTGGATCCAGTCGCGGACGTTCTCGCCCGAGCCGTAGAGCTTGGGGCGGATGCCGTCGATGACGTTGGTGATCTGGCGGGGAATGAACTTCTCGATGTGCTGCCAGGGCCCGTAGTTGTTGGAGCAGTTGGACACGGTCGCCTGCACGCCGAAGCTGCGGACCCAGGCGCGGACCAGGTGGTCGGACCCGGCCTTGGACGCTGAGTAGGGCGAGGACGGGTTGTAGGGGGTGTCCTCGGTGAAGCGCTTCGGGTCGTCGAGCTCCAGGTCGCCGTAGACCTCGTCCGTGGAGACGTGGTGCAGGCGCTTGTCGTGCTTGCGGACCGCCTCGAGGATGGTGAACGTCCCCAGGATGTTGGTCCGGATGAAGGGGCTGGGGTCGTGGAGCGAGTTGTCGTTGTGCGACTCCGCGGCGTAGTGCACGACCGCGTCGTGCTCGGCCACCAGCGGGTCGACGACGTCAGGCTCGGCGATGTCGCCGACCACGAGGCGGACGCGGTCCTCGGGCAGCCCGGCGAGCGCCTCCTTGCTGGCGGCATAGGTCATCTTGTCGAGCACGGTCACCCGCACGTCGGTGTGCTCCATGAGGTGGTGCACGAAGTTGGAGCCGATGAAGCCGGCCCCGCCGGTCACGAGAAGTCGATCCATGGGCCGGAGTCTAGAGCGACCGCTAGGAGCGCCGTGCCACGAGTGCGAGACGGGGTGAGTCGTCGAGCCCCTCGGAGGCCCAGGTCGCAGTGCGCGGCCCGGTGCTGCTCCAGCCCTCGGGCAGGTCGTCGGCGGCGAAGCCGGCCGGGAGGTGGACCCGCACCGACACGGCCTGCGGACGCACCATGCCCTGGGGGTCGAGGTCGAGGCGATAGGTGAGGGTGTCGCCGTCGCGGACGGCCGCCGCGGGGACGTCGTACTCGAGGCGCACGGTGCGTCGCGCCTGCGGGGCCAGCTCGATGGTGTGGCGGACGAACGGTCGGCCGAAGTAGTCGCCGACGGTGAAGTCGATCGGCACGCCGTCGACCGTCACCGCGTCGACGTCGGCGCGGCGGGGGAGGAAGGAGCCGACCGACAGGTGGGCCCAGCGGGTGAAGTAGCCCTGCTGCGGGTCGGTGCCGGGTCCGGCGTACGGCGCGGAGTCGTTGTGGACCTCCACCTCCAGGGCGACCCGGGCGCTGCCGTCCGGGCGCAGGCGCACGTCCGAGCGGACGGTGCGCGACTGCCAGTAGTCGGTCTTGCTGGGGACGGCGTTCTGGGTGAAGACCCCGAGGTAGTCGTTCTCGGTCCGGGACAGGTCCCCGCTGATCGCGACGTCGTGGAGCGTGTCCTGCACGCTGTCGTCGCGGAAGTAGGCCGCGAAGTGACGGCCCGCGGCCGCGTCGGCTAGGACGCGCACCTTGTCCGGGAGCTGGCCGGTGCCGAGGAGGCGCTCGACGAAGAGCGGCACCAGGGCCCGGTTGGCCGCCTTGCGCTCGCGTCCGTCGGAGTCGGCGTAGTCGTCGTAGCTGCCCACGAGGGTCTCGACGAGGTTGGAGCTGTCGACCCGGCCGTAGCCGGGGACGTCCATCGGCCCGGTGATCTCGGCGAGGCGGGCCAGGGCGATGACGTCGACGGCCACCAGCCCGGACATGTTGCGGCCCCGCAGGCTGCGCCACGCGTTGAGGGTCTCCTCCCCGGCGATCGGCCACGAGGGGGCCATTCCGCCGAGTGCCACCCGGATCGGGCCGCGGTGGAAGGGGTTGCCCTGCACCTTGCGCCAGTAGCGCGGCTGGAACATGGCCCGGTTGGCGTCGGTGTCCACGGTCTTGCCGATCGTCACCCGCCCGTCGGAGACCGTGACGGGGGCGTAGGAGAGCGCGGTGCCGCCGGAGTAGAGCATCTCGGCGGGGTTGAGGATGGCCAGCAGGTACTTGCGCTCACCGTCGGCGCCCAGGATGTCCGGCAGCTGACGCATGAGCGGCATCAGGCCACTGAGGTCGTCCAGCAGCGGGTCCACCTGGGCCAGGGCCTGATCGCGGGCGTCGCCGAGCCTGCCGCCGGCCGGGCCGGTCGCGTCGATGGCGGACAGGCTCGCCTGGGCGTCGGAGAGCTCGCCCTCCGCATCGTCGGCGGTGGCCACCAGCCGCTCGAGGGTCGGGATGTCGACGTTGCCGCCCGCGAAGAAGGTCGCCTCGTCCCCGGTGATCTCCGGGTAGGCCGCGGCGCCGAGCTCGGCGACGGACACCACCGACTCGAGGGCGTCGCCCAGGTGGCGTGCGTCGCGCACGCTGGTGCCCACAACCGGCAGCCACTGGCCGACCAGTCCGGCGGGGCCCTGGACGCCCAGCTGGACGGTGTCGGTGTGCTCACGAGCGCGGTCCACGGCCGCGGTCGCGGCCGCGGTGTCGCCGGCCTCGAGGCCGGCCTTGGCGGCCTCCAGCTCCGTGCGCGCGTCGTCGGCCGCACCCGGGACCCTGGCGACCGAGACGCCCAGGGCGGCGAACCCGACGACGGCGGCCACGATGACCAATGGCTTGCGGAGGGACGACAGCGCAGGCACCAGCGCATCCTCTCAGGGACACGGTCACTTCGAGGACTCCGCGAGTCCCCTAGGGTGCTGCCCATGCGCGGAATCATTCTGGCCGGAGGCACCGGGTCTCGCCTGCACCCGATCACCCTGGGCATCAGCAAGCAGCTCGTGCCCGTCTACGACAAGCCGATGATCTACTACCCGCTCACGACGCTGATGCTGGCCGGCATCACCGACGTCCTCATCATCACGACGCCGCACGAGGCCGAGCCCTTCCATCGGCTCCTCGGCGACGGCTCGCAGTTCGGCATCAACATCACCTTCGCGGTGCAGCCGAGCCCCGACGGCCTCGCCCAGGCCTTCATCATCGGCGCCGACCACATCGGCGACGAGGGCGCGGCGCTGGTGCTCGGCGACAACATCTTCTACGGCACCGGGCTCGGCACCCGGCTGCGCCGCTTCGACGACCTCGAGGGCGCTGCAGTGTTCGGCTACCACGTGGCCGACCCCACGGCCTACGGCGTGGTGGAGTTCGACGACGAGGGTCGGGCGCTCTCCCTGGAGGAGAAGCCGGAGAAGCCCAAGAGCCACTTCGCGGTCCCCGGGCTCTACTTCTACGACAACGACGTGGTCGGGCACGCCGCCGACCTGAAGCCGTCGGCGCGCGGCGAGCTCGAGATCACCGACCTCAACCGGATCTACCTCGAGCAGGGAAAGCTGCAGGTCGAGGTGCTGCCGCGTGGCACGGCGTGGCTCGACACCGGCACGTTCGACTCGCTCAACGACGCCAGCAACTTCGTGCGCACCATCGAGGGCCGCCAGGGCTTCAAGATCGGCGCTCCGGAGGAGGTCGCCTGGCGGATGGGGTTCCTGTCCGGCGACGAGCTGCGCCAGCGGGCCGAGCCCCTGGTGAAGAGCGGGTACGGCGCCTACCTCCTCGGTCTGCTCGACGAGCAGGCCGAGGGCCAGTAGGCGCGGGGGTCAGTAGGCGCCGCTGCTGCCGAACACCGCGCTGAAGGTGCGCGCCAGGATCGCGAGGTCCTGGGTCATCGACCAGTTGTCCACGTAGTAGAGGTCCAGGCGGATCGCGTCCTCGAGCGAGAGGTCCGAGCGGCCCGACACCTGCCACAGACCGGTCATGCCCGGACGGACGCGGAGCCGGCGGTGCATCACGGTGTCGTACATCGCGACCTCGGCGGGCACCTGAGGCCGCGGCCCGATGAGGCTCATCGTCCCGAAGAGGACGTTGAAGAGCTGGGGCAGCTCATCGACCGAGTAACGGCGCATCCAGCGCCCCGGAGCGGTGATGCGAGGGTCGTCCTTCATCTTGAAGAGCAGGGCGCCGGCGCCCTGCGCCTGCTGCAGTGCGGCGACCCGTGCCTCGGCGTCGACGACCATCGTGCGGAACTTGAAGCAGGCGAACTCGGTGCCGTCGCGACCGACGCGAATCTGGCGGAAGAGGACCGGCCCGCGGTCGTGCGCCCAGATGCGGAACGCAGCGAACGCGAGGATCGGGGAGAACGCCAGGATCAGCGCACTCGAGCCGGCCACGTCGAAGATGCGCTTGCCCCAGCGGCTGGCGTTCCGAGCCCGCGGGGGGTCGAGGTGCACCAGGGGCAGTCCGCCGACGGGGCGCACCCGCACCCGCTCGCTGGAGACGTCGGTGACCTTGGGAGCGACGACCACCTGGACGTTGTGCTCCTCGAGGTCCCACACCGCCTGGCGCATGTGGGCCGAGGTGGCGAAGGCACCGGCTGCCACGAAGACGGTGTCGGCCTTGAGGGTGTCGGCCACCCACGCCACGTCGTCGGTGTTGCCCCACACCCGGATGCCGGAGGCGGTGGTCTCGCGGTAGTCGGTCGCCGGTGTGATCGCCCCGACCACCTGGTAGCCCAGCCAGGACTCGCGACGCAGCACGGCGGCGATCTCGTCGATGTGGGAGGGGATGCCGGCCAGGACGACGCGGTGCAGCAGCGCGCCTCGTCGGCGGGCGCTCTTGATGGCCCTGCGCAGGCCGTAGCGGCCCAGGACGAGGAGCGGCACACCGCTGGCGAAGGAGAAGGCGTAGAGGCCGCGGGAGAACTCGTACTGCGCGAGGTAGCAGGCGATGCCGACCAGCCCCGCCGTGGCGAGCGAGGAGTTGATGACAATCTTGTACTCCTCCACCCCGGCCCCGAAGACGCCCGCGCGGTAGCCCCCGAGGGCGAAGATCACCAGCACCCACAGGCCGATGATCCCGGCGATGACGGCCAGGATGGTGAGACCGTCGGGGATGCCCTGGATGTTGCGGGGGAAGAGCGGGAGGACCTCGCGCATGAGGCCGCCGACGGCGACCGCGGTGACCATCATCGCGAGGTCGACGACGAGGGCCGCGAAGGGGATGCGGGCCCGGGCCCGGCGGGAGGCCTCGCGTGCCGCGGCCGGTGCTGCCGCGGTGATGGCCGTCGCCGAGTCCATGTCCGAGGTCGTCGTGACTCTCGTGCTCAGTCGCTCACTGATCATCGACACTGGTTTTGCCCCCCACAGGCTGTCCCGGGAATGTTGAACTTGTAACGTTCAACGAGGGTTTACCTTCTCAGTGATGTGGGGGCTCGGCTGCCAAACGGGCTCGCAGTTACCGATGTGTGTCCAATGTCTCCCGATTCGTGACCATCCTGAGGCTCTACCGACTGGTAGTGGGTCCTGGGTCACACCCTCACGGGCGGATGTTTCAGCCCGAGGGACCTCTGGATCAGTGGGTCAGGAGTAGTCCAGGTCGGCCGCGACCATCCGCCCGACCACGTCGGTGAACCCCACGGAGGGCGACCAGCCGAGCAGCGCGCGCGCCAGCGATGGGTCGCCGACCAGCTCGGTGGCGTCGGCCGGCCGGACGAACGCCGGGTCGGTGTGGACGAGCGGGCGCCAGTCCTCGATGCCCACCTCGGCGAAGGCGGCGGCCACGAAATCCTGCACGCTGTGGCTCTCGCCGGTGGCGATGACGTAGTCGCCGGGCCGGTCGGCCCGGGCGGCGCGGACCATCGCGTCGACGTAGTCGGGCGCCCACCCCCAGTCGCGGCGGGCGTCGAGGTTGCCGAGCACCAGCCGGTCGGCCCGGCCGTGCGCGATGGAGGCGACGGTGGCGGTGATCTTGCGGGTCACGAACGAGGCGGGCCGCCGCGGGGACTCGTGGTTGTAGAGCACCAGGCTCGAGGCGTGCAGGCCCCGCTGGCGGGAGACGCCGACCGCGAGGTGCGCGTAGGCCTTCGCGGCGCCGTACGGGTTGAGGGGGCGGATCCGGGTGTCCTCGTCCTGCGGCGTGCGGTCGGGCTCGCCGAAGATCTCGGCGCTGGAGGCCTGGACGACGCGCACGTCGTGGCCGCGCTCGTGCAGCAGGCGCGCGCTCTCGAGCAGCGCGACCGGAGCGGAGCCGTTGACCCGACTGACCAGGTCGGGTTCCTGCCACGACTGGGCGACCGAGCTGATCGCGGCGAGGTTGTAGACCTCGCCCGGGGCCAGGTCGAGCACCAGCCGTCGGGTCGTCTCGACGTCGGCGACGTCCCCCACGTGCAGGACCGCCTCGACCGGGCAGTGCGCGGGACGGCCCTCGGACTCCAGCACCAGGGCGTGCACCTCGACCCCCTCGGCGACCAGCCGCTCGGCGAGGTAGCTGCCGTCCTGGMCGCCGATCCCGGTGACCAGGGCCCGCGTCACCAGCCGGCCTTCAGCGCCGCGATGTCGGCATCGACCATCATGGCGACGAGTCCCTCGAAGCCCACCGTCGGCTTCCAGCCGAGCACCTCGCGCGCCTTGGACGCGTCGCCGATGAGCTCGTCGACCTCGGCCGGCCGCATGAAGGCGGGGTCCTGGCGCACGTGGCGCCGCCAGTCGTCGATGCCGACGTGCGCGAAGGCGACCTGGACCAGCTCCTCGATGGAGTGGGTGGTGCCCGTGGCGATGACGTAGTCGTCGGCCTCCGGCTGCTGCAGCATCCGCCACATCGCCTCGACGTAGTCGCCGGCGAAGCCCCAGTCGCGGCGGGCCTCCAGGTTGCCCATCACCAGCTCGTCCTGCATCCCCAGGGTGATCGCGGCGACGGCCTTGCTCACCTTGCGGGTCACGAACTCCTCGCCCCGCCGCGGCGACTCGTGGTTGAAGAGGATCCCCGAGCTGGCGTGCATGCCGTAGGACTCGCGGTAGTTGATCGTCATGTGGTGGCCGTAGACCTTGCTCACGCCGTACGGCGAGCGCGGCCACAGCAGGGTCCGCTCGGTCTGCGGGACCTCCTGCACCTTGCCGAACATCTCCGAGCTCGACGCCTGGTAGAACCGCACCGCCGACGGGTCGTCGCCGGAGTGCAGGCGCACCGCCTCGAGGAGGGTCAGCACTCCCATCGCGGTGACGTCGCTGGTGATGAACGCGTTCTCCCAGGAGTAGGCCACGAAGCTGACGGCGCCGAGGTTGTAGACCTCGTCGGGCGCACTGTCGTGCAGCGCCCGGAGCAGGCTGGACATGTCGGTCAGGTCGCCGTTGTGCAGGCGTACGTCGGGGACGAGGCGCTCGACCAGCTGGCGGCGGGGGTTGTTCTGGCCGCGGATGACGCCGTGGACGTCGTACCCCTTGGCGAGGAGCAACTCGGCGAGGTAGAGGCCGTCCTGGCCGGTGATCCCGGTGATCAAGGCAGTGGGCACGGCGCACAGTCTGGCAGGGCGCACCTCTCGTAGGGTGGCGCCATGAAGATCCTCGTCAGCGGCGGCACGGGCTACATCGGCTCGCACACCGTCATCCAGCTCGTCCAGGCCGGCCACGACGTGGTGATCGTCGACAACTTCAGCAACTCCCGGCCGATGGTGCTCGGCCGCCTCGAGGCGCTCACCGGCACCAGCCTGGCGATGCACTCCTTCGACCTGCGCGACTACGACAAGACCGAGCACCTCTTCGCCGCCGAGGGCTTCGACGCCGTCATCCACTTCGCGGGCTTCAAGGCTGTGGGGGAGAGCGTCGAGAAGCCGCTCGACTACTACGAGAACAACCTCGGTTCGACGTTCTCGCTGGTCAGGGCCATGCAGAAGTACGACGTGGACAAGCTCGTCTTCTCCTCCAGCGCGACCGTCTACGGCACCGACCAGGCCGGCGCCACCGAGGACCGCCCCACGTTCGCCACGAACCCGTACGGCTGGACCAAGGTGATGCAGGAGCAGATCCTCACCGACGTGGCCACGGCCGCGCCGCAGATGCGCATCGCCCTGCTGCGCTACTTCAACCCGGTCGGCGCGCACGTCTCCGGCACCATCGGCGAGGACCCGTCCGAGACGCCCAACAACCTGATGCCCTACCTCGCGCAGGTGGCGGTCGGGCGCCGAGACAGGCTGAGCGTCTTCGGCGACGACTACGACACCCCCGACGGCACCGGCGTGCGCGACTACATCCACGTCGAGGACCTCGCCGCCGGGCACGTCGCCGCGCTCGAGGCGCTCACCACCACCGCCGAGGCGGTCAACGTCTGGAACCTCGGCTCCGGGCACGGCACCAGCGTGCTCGAGCTGCTGCACGCCTTCGAGAAGGCCGTCGGGCGCGAGCTGCCCTACGAGATCGTCCCGCGTCGCCCCGGTGACGTCGCGTCGTCGTACGCCGACCCGTCCAAGGCCAACCGCGAGCTGGGCTGGCGGACCACCCGGTCGGTCGAGGAGATGTGCGCCGACACCTGGCGCTGGCAGTCGCAGAACCCGGACGGCTACAACGTCTGATGCTCGCCTCCGTGGGCCTGAGCGTCGCCGCCGCGCTGCTGCCGCTGGCCGGGACGACGGTGGTCGTCGACCCCGGCCACCAGCTGGGCAACGCCCACTTCCCGGCCGAGATCAACCGGCCGGTGCCCGCGGGCGGCTTCACCAAGCCGTGCAACACGACGGGCACCGCGACGAACGGCGGCTACCCGGAGGCGACCTTCGCCTGGCAGGTCTCGCGCCGGCTGCAGGCCCGGCTCACCGACCTCGGCGCCACCGTGGTGATGACCCGCACCAGCAACCGTGCCGATCGCTGGGGCCCGTGCGTCGACGTCCGCGGGCGGGCCGGCAACCGCATCCACGCCGACCTCAAGATCAGCATCCACGGGGACGGGTCCTACACCGCCGGGGCGCACGGCTTCCACGTGATCGCCCCCGTCTCCCGGGCCGGGTGGACCAACGACATCGCCGGGCCCTCGATGGACCTGGCCCGCTCCGTGCGGAGCGGGCTGGTGCGCTCCGGGGTGCCGGTGGCGACCTACATCGGCCGCGACGGGCTCGACGTCCGCTCCGACCTGGCCACCCTCAACCTCTCCGACGTCCCGACGGTGATGGTCGAGCTCGGCAACATGCGCGACCCCGGCGACGCGGCGCGGATGACCTCGGCGAGCGGGCGGGCGGCGTACGCCTCGGCGTTGCTCGCCGGGGTGCGGCGCTTCCTGCGCTGACCGGTGTCGGGCGCTACCGAACGACGACGCGCGTGGCGGGGCTGACCTTCGACCATCCGGTCCTGTTGCGGGCCGACACCGTGGCCTTGTGGACGCCCGTGGGGACTCTCCTGAAGACCAACCGTGTCGACGACCCCGGGACGACCTGCGTGCTGACCTTCCCGAGCCGGACGCGATAGCTGAGGACGCGCCCCGTGGTCGAGGGGGGCGCCGTCCACCTCAGCACAGCCTTGTGCCCGACGACCCTCACCCGCGGCTTGGCGGGCTGGGACGGCGCGGTCGCGCCGGACCCGGAGCCGCCCGTCCCGGGCGACAGGTCGTCGTCGGGTGCCGGGGTCGGGGTGATCGTCGGGGACGGGGGTGAGGACTCCGGCGAGATGCCGCGTCCGCTGATCGTCTGGACCGTGAACGAGACCGCCCGTCCGCCGTCGAGGTCGGTGAGGGCGACCGACGTAGCAGGGTCGGAGGTGACCCACCTGCTCCCGGTCGAGGCGAGGACGATGTAGCCGGTGATGGCCGCGCCGTTGCCCGACGCTCCGGTCCACGTCACCGTCGCGGACTCGACGCCGCCGACGGCCGACACGGCGGTGGGTGCCGAGGGGAGGCCGGAGGGGAGGGTCACCGGACCCGCCTTCTCGCTGACGGCATACCCACCCGCCTGGTTCCAGACGGTCACGTAGAAGTCGTACGGCTGCTGTCGGGGCATGCCGGTCAGGACGGCGCTGGTCGCCGTGGGACCGACTTCGACCTGGAGTCCGTTCGACGCCTGGACGGTGTACTTGGTGATCGGGGAACCGCCCCCGTCACCCGGCGACCACGTCACGCGTACGCCGACCTGGCTCTCGTCCACGACGGCCGTGACCGCCGTGGCAGGTGAGGGCGTCGGCGCGGCGGCGGATCCCGTGTGGTCGTTCGCGGCAACGGCAGGGCTGCCCGTCAGGACCGCGCCGAGGAGGACAGTGGCCAGGAGCCACGACCTGTACTGCGGCTTGCGCGTGCTCTTGGACAACGTCATCTCCCCCGTGGCGCGGCAGGATCGTTCCCGCCGCGTTGGACACTAGTGAGCCGGACGGTGGTCGCGTCGTCGATCGGTCCGATTGCCAGGGACTGGACACCGGGTCGTCCACCCGCCCGCACGACACATGGCTAGGTTGGCGCCATGCCCCTCGACCCGCAGCTCAAGGACATGCTCGACTTCATCGCGGCGGCGGGCTACCCGCCGATGGAGCAGGGGACGCCGGCGCTGGCACGGCAGGGGATGCGCGCCATGTCGGTCGACATGGTCAAGCCCGAGGACGTCGTGCCGGTCGGCTCGGTCGAGGACCTGAGGGTGCCAGGCGGGGCGGGGGAGCGCGACGCGCGTCTCTACCGTCCCGAGGGCGACGGACCGTGGCCGACGCTCGTCTACCTCCACGGCGGCGGCTTCGTGGTCGGCGACCTCGACACCCACGACCAGACGTGCCGGCGAATCTGCCGCGACGCGGAGGTGGCCGTGCTGAGCGTCGACTACCGGCTGGCTCCCGAGGACCCGTTCCCGGCGGGCCTCGACGACGCGCAGACCGCCACCGAGTGGGCCGCGGCCCACCTCTCGGACCTCGGCGGCGACGAGCGACTGGCGGTCGGCGGCGACAGCGCCGGGGCCAACCTGGCCGCCGTGGTCGCCCAGCACCTCGGCGACGTGCTCGCCGGCCAGTTCCTCATCTACCCGGCCACCGACGGCGTCGGGGACTACCCGTCCAAGGTCGAGAACGGCGAGGGCCTCTTCCTCACCGCCGGGATGATGGAGTGGTTCAGCAGCCAGTACGTCCCGGCCGACACCGACCTGGCCACCGAGCTCCACCGGATCGCGCCGCTGCACGGCGAGGTGTCCCACGTGGCACCCGCGCTCGTGGTCACCGCCGAGTTCGACCCGCTCCGAGACGAGGGTGAGGCGTACGCCGAGGCGTTGCGCGCCGCCGGCGTCCAGGTCGAGCAGGTGCGCTACGACGGGATGATCCACGGCTTCGTGGACATGGGGCCCTTCAGCCCGGCCGCCGCCGACGCGGTCGCGGACATGAACGCCCGCTTCGGCAAGCTGCTGCGCGGTTAGCCGACCTCGAGGGCCCGCAGCGCGTCGAGCACCACGCGCAGGTGGGGCACCTCGTGCACCCGGAGCAGGTGCGCGCCGCCGAGCGCGGCGAAGACGGCGTAGAAGCCCTCCGCCTTGCGAAACTCGTCGCCGAAGATGTCGTAGGTGTGCGGCAGCACGTTGCACACCGGCACGCCCAGCGGCCGCAGCCGGAAGGTCTGGGAGAGCACCCGCGTCTGGTGCCGCGACCGGGTCAGCGGGTCGACCAGGTTGCCGTAGTGGAAGCCCATCCCCGGGTCGATGACCACCTTGTCGGCGCCCAGCGCCCGGGCCCGCTCGATCCGCGGGCCGAAGTGGTCGAGCAGCACCGGCATCGGGTCGGCGTCCGGCGGCACGTCGGAGGCCTCGCGGACGTTGGCGGTCTCGCCGAAGCACATCACCACCGCGGCGTCGTACTGCGCGGCGAGGGTGAGCATCTCGTCCTCGTGCTCGCGACCGGTCATGTTGAGGATGCGCGCGCCGGCGTCGAGGCAGGCGGCGACCACGCCGGGCTCGTAGGTCTCGATCGAGACGACGGCCCCGGCGGCGAGCCGCTCGACCACGGGCACCAGCGTCTTGACCTGGTCGGCGGGGGAGACCCGCGCGGCGCCGGCGTTGCTGGACTCGGCCCCCAGGTCGATGATCGCGGCGCCCTGGGCCGCCTGGATGCGACCCATCCGGACGGCGTCGTCGGGGCCGGTCGCCACGCTCTCGCGGTAGGTCGAGTCGCGCGACAGGTTGACGCAGCCCATCAGCGTGACGGGCCCGTCTCCGATCACCACGGTCCCTGCGGGACCGTCGAGGACGACGGGCTCGACCGGCGACGCCCACGCGTCGCCGTACTGCTGCGTGAGGGCGGCGAGGTCCGCAAGGGTGATCACCCCTGTGACTGTAGGCGGCAGGATGGAACGCGTGACCTCTCCTCTCGCGCTGCCGCACCTGTCCGACCTCACCGACGACGAGCTGACGCGGGCCTACGCGCCGCTGTCCGAGCCGTGGCTGCGGGTCAACTTCGTCAGTACCGTCGACGGCGCTGCCCAGGGGGGCGACGGCCTGAGCAGGAGCATCAACAACGACGCGGACAAGCGGGTCTTCGACGCACTGCGGCGCAATGCGGACTGCCTCGTCGTCGGCGCGGGCACGCTGCGCGACGAGGGGTACGCCGTCCCGACGCTGCCGCTGGTCGTGGTGAGCCGTTCCGGCGAGGTGCCCGAGAACCTGCGCGAGGCCCCCGAGGGGCGGATCCTGATGGCGACGACCGCCTCGGCGTCCGGCCTGGCCTCGTCGAGGTCCCTCCTGGGTGACGAGCAGGTGCTGGTGCTGGGCGACGAGTCCGTGGACCTCGTGGAGCTGAAGTCCCGGCTGGCCGGGCGCGGGTGGGTCGACCAGCTCTGCGAGGGCGGTCCGGGTCTCTTCGCCGCGGCGCTGGACGCCGGGGTGGTCGACGAGCTGTGCCTGACGATCGTGCCGCGGCTGCTGGGCGGCGACTACACGCGGATCACCGCGGGCGCCGACCTCGACGTCGAGCTGCGCCCGCACTCGCTGCTGGAGGAGGACGGGACGCTGCTGGGCCGCTGGCTGGTCGCCAGCGGCCGCAGCTGATCGTCGATCTGGTCGGCGCTCGGGCCGGCGCTCAGGCCAGGGCGGCCAGGATCGTCTTGGTGAACGCCGGGATGTCGTCGGGGTTGCGCGAGGTGATCAGGTTGCCGTCCTCGACGACCTCCTCGTCGACCCACTCGCCACCGGCGTTGCGGATGTCGGTCTGGAGGCTCGRCCACGACGTGACCCGCTTGCCCGACAGCACGCCGGCCTCGATGAGGGTCCACGGGGCGTGGCAGATGGCGGCCACGGGCTTGCCCGAGGCGACGAACTCCTTGATGAACGCCACGGCCTTGTCGTCCATCCGGAGGGCGTCCGGGTTGGCGACGCCACCGGGCAGGATCAGCGCGTCGTAGTCGGCGACGGAGGCCTCGGCGACGGTCGTGTCGACCGAGCGGGTCTCGGCCTTGTCGAGGTGGTTGAAGAGCTGGACCTCGCCGGACTCCGGGGACAGCAGCTCGGCGGTGTGGCCGGCGCCGGTCACGGCGTCCCACGGCTCGGTGAGCTCCACTGCCTCGATGCCCTCGGACGCGGTCAGGAATGCGATTCGCTTGGTCATGCCCCCACGGTGTCTCGCCGACGGGGGCTGGACAACCCACCTACGGGTGGGCGGCGCTAGCCTCGCCGCGTGACCGACACCGACGCGACGCCCGCCCCCCGCATCAGCGACCAGACCATCGCCGTCCTCGGCGGCACCGGTCCGCAGGGCCGCGGCCTGGCCCGCCGCTTCGCCGCCGCCGGGCTCACGGTGGTGCTCGGCAGCCGCGCCGCCGACT
>NZ_JBFUKA010000066.1:0-43609 GCF_056401085.1 Nocardioides sp. P4_G4 | reverse complement strand
GCCCGACGGGGACCGCATCGTGGTCCGGCAGTGGGGCGACGAGTGGTACAGCGGCCTCGAGAGCGCCTCCGGCCACACGCTCGTGCGGCGCGCCGACGGGTTCTGGGTCTACGCCCGCCAGCGCGCCGACGGCACCCTCACCGCGAGCCCGCTCGTGGCCGGACGCGACGACCCGACCGGGCCACGGCACCTCCGCGACGAGGTGGTGGCCGGTCGGGCGCTGGAGCAGCGCTCCGTCGGCCGCACCGGTCCCGACCGGGGCACCCGTGTCGAGGAGGGGGTCGCGCGCCTGCGCAGCCGAGCGTCGCTCGCGTCGTCCGGTGACCCGGAGGATGCGGCCCCCACCCCCTCGCCCGCGCCCGTCGTCGGCTCCGCGCCCTCCCTCGTCATCCTGGCGCAGTTCACCGACCGGCCCTCCCTGGGCACGACGCCGGCGCAGTGGAGCAACCGGTTCTTCGGGGCGGGCAGGAGCGTGCGCGACTACTTCGAGAAGGCGTCGTACGGCGACTTCACCCTCACCCCGGCCGGCGAGACCAGCGGCGCCCCGAACGACGGGGTGGTCGGGTGGGTGAGCCTGGACATGCCCAACCCGGGGTGGGTCGGCGACAAGTACGGCAACGACGTGGCGACCCGCAAGGCGATCATCGCCGCGGACCCCTTCGTCGACTACGCGGCCTACGACACCGACGGCAACGGGGTGATCCGCAACGACGAGCTCCACATCACGGTGGTGGCGGCCGGCTTCGATGCGAGCTACGGCAGCACCGACCCGGAGCACAACGTGTGGGCGCATCGCAGCTACCTCATCGGCGAGGACATCCCCCGGGTGGACGGGACCTGGGTCGGCGGGTGGGGCTACACCCAGTTCGGCGAGATGCATGCTCGCCCCGCCGACCCGACGCACCAGACCCACCAGGCGACGGTCGGCATCATCGTGCACGAGCTGAGCCACGACCTGGAGCTGCCCGACCTCTACGACTACGACTACGACTCCGAGGCGGTCGGGGACTGGAGCCTGATGGCTGCCGGGGAGTGGACCCGGGTCCCCTCCGACACCTGGTTCGGGGAGACCCCCGTGCTCCTCGACGCGTGGTCGCGGGCGACCCTGGGCTGGATCACGCCCACGCGCATCACCGGCTCCTCGACCCGCACGATCAGCGCGGCGGCGAGTGGGACCGCCACCACGACGGCCGTGCAGCTCGGGCAGAACCCCTTCGGGTTCGACTGGTCCGGCTCGGATCCCGGAGGGGGCGAGTACTTCCTCGTCGAGAACCGCCAGCGGACCCCGGGCTCGTACGACGAGGCACTGCCCGGCGACGGGTTGCTCGTCCTGCACGTCGACGAGAGCAACGACACCAACCACACGACCGGGTCCCGGCTCGTGGACGTCGTGGAGGCCGACGGGCTCGACCAGCTGGACGGCATCGGCAACGAGGGTGACGCCGGCGACCTCTTCCCGGGCAGCGCCGGCAAGCGCCAGCTCGGCCCGGCGACCGTGCCCAGCACGGCGTACAACGACGGGTCGGCCAGTGGCGCGGCGATCAGCGCCATCGGCGACCCGGGAGCGTCGATGACCGCCACCTTCACCGGCCCGGCCGACGCGGCCCCGCGCAACGACCAGTTCGCCGCAGCCGCGGTGGCCGGCCCGGGTCGGTGGGGACACCGGACGGACCTCACGCTGGCGACCGTCGAGGCGGCGGAGACGGCCCAGCCGGGCTGCCCACTGGGGCGGACCGTCTGGTACCGGTTCACGCCGCCGCGCGACATGATGATCTCCGCTCACACCTACGGCAGCACCGCCGACACGGTGCTCAACATGTGGCGCGGCACGACGCTCGGCGGCCTGGCCCCGATGGGGTGCAACGACGACTACGGCACGAACCGCTACTCCTACCTGGTCGACCGGCTCGTGCAGGGTGGCCAGACCTACTACTTCCAGGTGGGCGGGTACTACGACGGCACGAACGTGTCGGCGGGCGAGCTGTCGTTCACCGTCGACACGTGGCCGTTGAACGACTACTTCCCCGACGCCGTCCAGCTGACCGGTGCCGAGGGGACGGTCGCCGGCAACGACGAGTACTCGACGCAGGAGGGCGGCGAGCCGAGGCACGTGGGCAGGATCTTCACCGGGTCGGTCTGGTACCGCTGGTCGGCCCCCGCCTCGGGCCAGGTCTCCTTCGACACCCTGGACCAGGGCGGGGACACGGTGCTCGCGGCGTACACCGGGACCGGTGTCTCCGCGCTGACGCACGTCGCGAGCAACAACGACGTGGTGCCGGGTGCCACCCTGCGGAGTCGGATCCAGTTCCAGGCGGTCGCCGGGACCGAGTACCGGATCGCCGTGGGCCACGTGGCCGAGGGCGCCGAGCGCGGCGGACCGTTCACGCTGCGGTGGCACCAGCCGATCCTGCGCGGGGCGACCGGCGTGTCGGCGGTGGCAGGTGACCGGTCGGCGGCGGTCTCGTGGGCCGCCCCTGCCCCGGTGGCAGGTGTCGACGTCACCGGTTATCGGGTGGTGGCCTCGGACGGCGTCAGCGGCTGCACCACGAGCGGCGCCACGTCCTGTGTCGTGGCCGGCCTCACCAACGGACAGCCGTACACCTTCATCGTCACCGCCCTCACGACGTACGGCGAGGGCCCCGCCTCGGCGCCCAGTGGTGCTGTGGTCCCGGTGGGCCCGGCGACCCCCCCGAGTCCGACGGCGGCCCCGACGCTCGGGCCGGTCATCGCGGGCGAGCCGAGGTTCGGAAACCCGCTCGCGGTGGCCCCCGGAACCTGGCCGGGCGTCACCTCCCTGAGCTATGCGTGGAACCGGAGCGGCACCCCGATCCCGGGGGCGACCACGGCCGGGTACACACCGGTCGCGGCCGACGTCGGCCACCTCCTCACCGTGACCGTGTCGGGGAGCGGGCCGGGACTCACGCCCGGTACCGCGACGACTCCCGCCCGTGTGGTGGCGAAGGCGGCTCCCACCCTCCGCGAGCCTGCGGCCACCACGAAGAAGCGGGCCAAGGGTGTCCGTCAGGGACGGTCGATCGTGCTGACGTTCGACGTCGGACCCTGGGCCGACGGAGGCAAGGTCACGGCCGTGCTGGCGGGCAAGCGGCGCGGCACCGCCACGGTCGCTGCCGGATCTGTCGTGATCAGGGTGTCGACCAAGCGGATCTCGACCGGACGCCGCCCACTGGTGCTGCGGTACTCGGGGACCGCCGTGGCCCTGCCGGTCGACCGGACAGTGAGGCTGCGCGTGCGTCCGGCGCGTTGAGGAGGGTGCCCCGGGTCGGTGGGGGCGTCGCGCCGTCGGTGGCGGGTCCTAGCCTGTCCCCGTGGCTCTCGCCGACCGTCCCCTCGTGCCCGAGGAGTGGGTGCTGCGCATCGACGCCGTCCTCGGGCGACTGCCGCAGTGCCGGCAGGAGGCCGCGTGGACGGGCACCCGGTGGCGGGTCGGGAGCGCGACGGTCGCCCACGTGTTCGGGGGTGAGGACCAGCTCTTCCGGATCGTCTTCCGGGGCGAGCCCGACGAGGTGGCGGCGTTCGAGCACCTCGGCGACCCGTACTTCCGCTCGGGTTGGGGCAACAACACGATCGGGTTGCTGCTCGACGAGGGCACCGACTGGGAGGAGCTGGCCGAGCTGCTGACCGACTCCTACTGCCTCCAGGCTCCGGCCCGCCTGGCCGACCAGGTCGCGAGGCCGCAGTGAGCGACCCCCGGCCCGGGTTCGAGGAGGTGTCTCCACGAGGCAGCTGGCTGGCCGGCTGGGGCTGGGCGCTCGCGGTCGGCCTGGTGATGGGCCTGATGATCTTCCTCGGGCCCGCGGACGATCGTGCCCACATGCTGGGAGGCACGACGCGGACCGACACCACCGTGGTCGACGCCCGGTTGGAGAGCGGCTGCGACTCCGGCCAGCGGGCGGTCTACCGGCTCGGCTGGCTGGACGACACGGGAGTCGGTCACCTCAGCACGTTCCGGCGGTGCGGTCCGGTGCGCCACGAGGTCGGCGACCACGTCCGGATGTGGGTCTCGCCCGATCGGGACAAGGCGTGGGAGGAGGGTCCGCGCGAGCTGTGGGCGTGGGCGCTGGTGGGCGTGCCCGCCCTGGGCCTGCTGGCCGCCGGCCTGCACGTGTGGCGTCGCCGCCTGGCGATGCGCCAGCTCGCCCGGGCCAGGGACCGCCGGCGGGCCCGTTCGACCGGCGGCTGAGCGGCGCCCGCGTCCGACGGCCGGCGCGCCGACCGTCAGGCCTTCGCCGCGTCGTACCGCTCCTGGATGACCTCCTGAGGGGCCTCGTTGGGCTGGCTGATGCGGATGTGGTTGCCGAAGGGGTCGCGGATGCCGAAGTCGACGCCGTACGGCTGCTCGACCGGCTCCTGGGCGATCTCGACACCGGCGTCGCGGAGGGCGGCGTACGTCGCGTGGACGTCGTCGCTGACGAGGAACAGGCCGCCGAGCGCGCCCTTGGTGACGAGCTCGCGGACCTGGCCGGCGGTGTCCTCGTCGTGCTGGGGTCCGCCGACGAGCTCGAGGAGGAGCTGCTCGCCACCCGGCAGCGCGACGGTCAGCCAGCGCATGAAGCCGAGGTCGATGTCGTCCCTGACCTCGAAGCCGAGGTGGGTGGAGTAGAAGTCCAGCGCCTCGTCCTGGTCGAGGACGGGGAGGGACTTGATGCGGACAGAGGTGATGTGGTTGGTGGTCATGACGACGACGTTAGTCAGCGTCGGGGCAGGTCCGCTTCTCCGAAACCGCTGTCCCTGATGCGCTCTCGCGCGGGCGGGTCCACGCCGCGATGAAGCACGACGGCACGTGCACCGGCTCGTGCTTCGCGCGGAACTCCGACGGTGAGCACCCCACGACCGTGGAGAAGGTCCGGCTGAAGGTGCCCAGGCTGGCGAACCCGACGTCCCACGCCACCTCCGTCACCGGCCGGTCGGTCTGGCGCAGCAGCGTCATCGCCCGCTCGACCCGACGGCGCTGGAGGTAGCGGTGCGGCGTCTCGCCGTACACCTCCTTGAAGACCCGTCCGAACTGCGACCCCGAGAGGTGCGCGATCGCCGCGAGGGTCGGTACGTCGAGGGGCTCGGCGTAGCGCCGGTCCATCTCGTCCCGGGCGCGCAGCATCCGCCGGTTGACGTCCTCGCGGGGGCTCAGCTGCACGGGACGAACCTACTGCTGCGGAAACGAGACACAGCCGAGGCAGTTCGTCGCGGGTCGGCGGGCGCGCAGGCGGGAAGGGCGACGCACGCCGGCGAACTGCCTTCGTCGTGCACGCCGGACGGCGAGGCCTCAGCGCAGCGGCACGAAACGGTAGGCACCGTGCTCGGTGACCGCCGGTCCGGGCATGACGACGAGCGTCATCCATCCGGCCACCGGGACCACCATCCGACCGGTGGGTCCGAGCTGCCGCACCAGCTCGTCCGGCAGGGAGCGGGGCTCCGCCGAGACCAGGATCCGGTCGTACGGCGCGTGGTCCGGGTCGCCGAGGACGCCCGGCGTGGCCTGCTCGATCCGCGCCCAGGGCTGGTGGGTGGGCGCCAGGCGGGTCGAGCCGAAGGCGACCAGCTCGGGCTCGAGCTCGACACCGATGACCTCGCCGGTGGGACCGACCAGGTGGGCGAGCAGGGCCGTGGTCCAGCCCGACCCGGACCCGACGTCGAGGACGCGGTCGCCGGGTCGTACGTCGAGCAGCCGCAGCATGGCGTCGACCGTGCGCGGTTGCGAATTCGTCTGGCCTGCGGCGATCGCCAGGGGGCCGTCGTGGGCGGCCCGCCGGCGTACGGATGCCGGCAAGAATCCCGCCCGGGGGTGGGCGGCGAAGGCTGCCTCGACGGCGTCCATGTCTCCGAGTCTGGCCCGGACGGCACGAGACGGCCACCCCTGGGGGGAGGGGGTGGCCGTCTCGGCCCGGGGGGAGGAGAAAGGTCTCTAGTGCCGGCCGGTGCTCTCCGGCTTGCCGGGCTCGGAAGGCTTGCCCGTGTGCGAAGGCTTGCCCGGGGTCTGGGGAGTGCTGGCCTCGGGGGCCTGGCCCTGGCCCGTCGCGGAGGGGACAGCCGTGGGTTTGCCGGTGGCAGCCTGGGTGGGCTTGGTGGCGGGCTTCCCGGTGGCAGCCTGAGTGGGCTTGGTGGCGGGCTTGCCGGTGGCGGCCTGGGTGGGCTTGGCGCTCGGCTTCCCGGTGGCCGCTTGCGACGTGGGTGAAGCACCGACCGTGAGTGATCCACCAACCGGCCCCGTCGGCGACGCCGGGGGCTGGGTGACCGTCTGGGTGACCCGCTCCGACGGGTGCCGCGACGGCTGTTCCGACGCCTGGCCCGCCTGGCCCGGCAGGTCCGGCAGGTCGGGGAGTCGCCCGGTCGCGGCCAGCGCGAAGCCGCCCGAGGTCAGGGCCACCACGAGCCCGGTGGCCATGACGGCCCCCAGCGCGGCCGACCGGGACCCGGGGCGCGAGCCCGCGCGGGGCGCAGGGGCGAGACGGGCGGCACGGAGCTGCGCGATCGTCGCGTCCTCGCGGAGCAGCTCAGCCGTGGTGCCCGGAGCGCACAGGGCCTGCAGCGCGTGACCGACCGGGTGGTCGGACTCGGCCGGCGCATCGATGATGCGGTCGGCGTCGCGGCGGGACAGGTCTGGGGTGCTCATCTCGGACCCTCAGCGTCAAGGACCGGCGAAGTGTCACGGCCTGACGAGAAGTTCTTCGACGGCTCCGGCTCGAGCTGCCGGGCGAGGGCCCGCAGGCCACGGTGGGTGGCGCTGCGCACCGCACCCGGCCGCTTCCCCAGGATGCGGGCGGCGGTGGGGGCGTCGAAGCCCAGGACGGTCCGCAGCATGATCGCCTCGGCCTGGTCGACGGGCAGCCCGGCGACCCGGGACAGCGCGGCCTCGGTGCCGAGGGCGGCGACGACGGTGGCCTCCACGTCCGCCTCGGCGGGCCGGTCCAGGAGGTAGTCCAGCTCGACGTCGGCGCGGGGCTGGCGCTGACGCCGGCGCAGGTGGTCGAGTGCCCGGTTGCGTCCGATGGTGGTGAGCCAGCCCCGGAAGCCGTCGGCCCCGCCACTGAACCGGTCGAGGTCCCGGAACGCCTGGGCCCATGCCTCGCTGGCCACGTCCTCGGCGTCGTCCGGACCGACGACGACCGTCAGGTAGCGCAGCAGCGGCGGGTGGACCTGCCGGTAGACCGTCCGCAGTGACGCCCCGTCACCGGCGAGCATCGACGCCACGCACTCGTCGAGGGGGTCGGGCACCTGCGGACCGGTGGCAGGGTCGAACAAGGGCACGAGGAACGGTTCTACCCCATGCCCGGGTGCTGCGGGGTGCGGTTGACAGGTTCTTGAGATCAGACCCGCGTGCGCGGCGGCAACGGCACGAACATCGAGGTGCGCGCGGCGTACTCCGGGTAGCCGGGACGCTTCATCATCGTCCGCTCGAGCAGCCTCGCCCCGGTCGCGAAGGCGAGGAACCAGGTCATCGCGATCGGGGCGATGACGGTGAGCAGACCCTGCCACCAGCCGGTGGCGAGGGCGCCGGCGAGCCAGATGCCCCACCAGACGCACGCGTCGCCGAAGTAGTTGGGATGACGCGTGTAGCGCCACAGGCCGCGCTCCATGACCGGGGGCCTGGTCTCCTTCGGCTGCGCCTTGTACGCCGCGAGCTGGGCGTCGCCGACCGACTCGAAGACCAGCCCGACCAGCCACACGACCGCCCCGACGGCGACGAGCCACGTCCAGCGGACGTCGTACGCGCCGGCCACCATCAGCGGCAGCGAGATGACCAGGGCCGCGAACGCCTGGACCAGGAAGACCTTGCGGACCGCGAGCGCGAAGCCGCCGTCGCCGAGGAGCGCGGCGTAGCGCGGGTCCTCGCCGTGTCCGCGCGAGCGCTTGCCGATGTGCCAGGCCAGGCGCCCGCCCCAGACGGTCACCAGGCCGGCGAGCAGCCAGGAGTGCCAGTCGGCGGACCAGACGGCGACGGCGATCGCGACGGCCACGAACATGAGCCCCCACGCGACGTCGACGACCGCGACCCGCCCGACCGTGCGGCTGACGACGACCGTCACCCCCATCACCACCGCGACGGCGGCGAGCCCGATGAGGGTGGCGGTCACCACGAGCGCACGGCCGGCAGGGTGTGCGGGGCGCCGGGGCGCACCGCGAGGATCTGGTCCACGCCCATGCGGCCGTCGCGGAAGGCCATCGCGCCGCCCACGAGGTAGAGCCGCCAGACGCGCACGACCTCCTCGCCGACCAGCTCGGTGAGCCGCGGCAGGTTGGCCTCGAAGCGCTCGATCCAGCCGGCGACGGTGAGGACGTAGTGCTCGCGCATGGCGTGCACGTCGCGGACCTCGAGCCCGCCGGCCTCGATCAGGCCGACGGTCTCGCCCACCGGGCGCATGTGCATGTCCGGGGCGATGAACGACTCGATGAACGGGCCGCCGCCGGGGTGCTTGCCGCCGCCCTGACCCTGGCGCGACATCTGCTGGACCAGCACCCGGCCGCCGGGCCGCACGGACCGGTGCAGCACCGAGACGTACGTCGGGTAGTTGGCCTGGCCGACGTGCTCACCCATCTCGAGCGAGCCGACCGCGTCGAAGTGGTCGCGCTCGGGCACCTCGCGGTAGTCCTGGAGGCGGATCTCGATCCGGTCCTGCAGGCCCCGCTCGGCGATCCGGGCATCGATGAACTTCTTCTGCTCCGCGGCGATGGTCACGCCGGTGACCTGCGCGCCGAAGTGCTCGGCGGCGTGCAGGGACAGCGATCCCCAGCCGCAGCCCACGTCGAGCATCCGCATGCCGGGCTCGAGGCCGAGCTTGGTGCAGACCAGGTCGAGCTTGGCGCGCTGCGCCTCCTCGAGCGGGGTGTCGGGGGTGGCGTGGTAGCCGCAGCTGTAGGCCATCTGCGGCTCGAGGATCAGGGAGTAGAACTCGTTGGAGAGGTCGTAGTGGTGGCTGATGGCCGACCGGTCGCGACCGAGTGTGTGCAGCCGGCCCCTGATCTGTGCCTGCGAGGCGGGCGGCGCCGGCGGGCGGCTCAGCACGCCGAGGCCGGCCGCGGTGCGCAGCGCGTCCACGAGGGCGCGCGGCGAGAGCCGGGGGCCGGACAGGCCGCGCTCGGCACCGACGGCGAAGGCGTGGGTGAGGGCGGAGTCGAGGTCCCACCCGTCCTGCTCGGGGACGTCGAGCTCACCGGTGACGTAGGCCTGCGCGGCGCCCAGCTCGCCCGGGTGCCACAGCAGGCGGCGCAGCGCGTCGGGGGAGCGCAGCACGACCAGCGGCGCGTCCTCGGGCCCGGCGACCGAGCCGTCCCACACCTGCAGTCGCACGGGCAGATCGCCGGCGAGGAACGGTCGGGCCGCCTCGGCGAGACGCTGCGCGATCCCCGTCGTCGTCCGGGTCGGTGTGGCCGTGGTCGTCATCAGGCCTCCCGGCCGAAGGTCATCTGCTGCACGTCGATGTAGCCGCTGGCGAAGCCGGCCTGCGAGTAGGCGAGGTAGAAGTGCCAGATTCGCATGAAGAGGTCGTCGAAGCCCAGGGACAGCACGTCGTCGCGGCAGGCCAGGAACGTCTCGTCCCAGCGGCGCAGGGTCTCGGCGTAGTGGCTGCCCATGGAGAGCCGCTCGGTGAGGCGCAGGCCGGTCTCGTCGCGGGTGACCTGGTCGATCACCTCGGTGCTCGGCAGGAAGCCGCCGGGGAAGATGTACTTGTTGATCCAGGTGTGGGTGCCGCGGGTGGCCAGCATCCGGTCGTGCGGCATCGTGATGGCTTGGATGGCCACCTTGCCGCCCGGGGCGAGCACCCGGTCGATGGTCTGGAAGTAGGTGCCCCAGAACTCGTGGCCCACGGCCTCGATCATCTCGACCGAGACCACCGCGTCGTACGTCGCGCCGTCCGCACCGAGGGCGCGGTAGTCCAGCAGCTCGATCCGCACCCGGTCGGCGAATCCGGCCTCGGCGACCCGCCGCTCTGCGAGCTCGAGCTGCTCCACCGAGAGGGTGATCGAGTGGACCTCGGCGCCGCGGCGGGCGGCGCGGATGGCCAGCTCCCCCCAGCCGGTGCCGATCTCGAGGACCCGGGAGCCCTCGGTGACGCCGGCCTGGTCGAGGAGGCGCTCGATCTTGCGGCCCTGCGCTGCCGCGAAGTCAGGGGAGTGGGTGCTCGGGTGGCCGCTCTCAGCGCCCTCGGGCGGTGCCGCCACGAGGAAGCGGTCGGTGTCGGCGGCCGGGTCGCGGGTCTCGACCAGCGAGGTGTCGAAGAGCGCCGAGGAGTAGCTCAGCGTCTCGTCGAGGAAGAGCGCGAACAGGTCGTTCGACAGGTCGTAGTGGTGCGAGATGTTGGCCTGGCTGTTGTCCTCGGTGCTGACGTGGTGGCTGGGCGTGCGGTGCGTGACCAGCGCGCGCAGCTTCTGCAGCGACCCGGGGACCAGGGTGGCGATGCGGGCCGACGGCACGGTGAGGAATCCGGCCACGTCGTCGGCGTCCCAGGCCCCGGTGAGGTAGGACTCGCCGAACCCGATCAGGCCGTCGCGGCCGAGCCGCGCGTAGAACTCGTCCGGGCGGTGGATGGTCATGACCGGACCGCCCTGGCCGAAGGTCAGCCCGGTCGGCTCCTCGACGACGCGCACCGCGAGGCGGCGTACGGCGGCACGGAAGAGCTTGCGGGCGACCGCGGCCGAGATCGCGGTGCGCGGTCCCGGGCGGAGCGGCTCGAGCGAGGGGAGGCTGTCGGCGGCTGCGCGGGCCTGATCGGCGTCGGTGGCGGGCGCGTTGTCGAGCGTCATCGGACACCTTCCTGGTGGTGGGTCGGGCGGGGACGGACGGGCAGGCGGCGCGCCCACAGCCAGATGCCGTGGACGCGGATGAGCAGGCTCCCGCGCAGGGCCGCGCCCAGGGTGCGGCGGAGCGGTACGTCGCTGCGGGTGCCGGTGAGCGAGGCGCTGAACGGTGCGGAGTCGCCGTCGGCGGCGCCGTGGCCGCGCAGGGTGACGGCGATGTCGAGCCGGTCGGTCGGGACCGGCACGGCGATGTCGTACCAGCCGTCGACGCCGTGGAAGGGCGAGACGTACATCGCCTTGTCGGTGCGGGCGCGACCCTGAGCGTCGGGGTGGACGAGGTACGCGTGACGGTCGCCGTACGTGTTGTGGACCTCGACCACGACGGCCGCCTGGGCGCCCGTGTGGTCGAAGCACCAGAACACGCTGATCGGGTTGAAGCAGTGGCCCAGGGACCGCGGGTGCGCCGCCATCAGGATCCGGCCGGACCCGGGGCCGGCGCCCAGCGAGACGCCGTTGTCGCCGAGGAAGCCCTCGACGTTGGCGCGCAGGGTGGCACCGGGGTCGCCGAGGTGGTCGCGCGCCTCGACGCGGGCCAGCCGGCCGTGGTCGGGCAGGTCGTCGAGGTCGACGAGCCAGAACGTCGAGCGGTGCTCGAAGCTGCGCTGCATCGGCGTACGACGCGTGTGCCGGATGGTGGTCTCGAAGCGACCCGGGCGGACCGGGGCGGCCTTCTCGGGGCGCACCCACTCCAGACCGAGCCGGGTGGCGGCGGCCAGCCCGGAGCGGGCGCCGTCCTCGTGGAACCCCCAGCCGTGGTAGGCCCCCGCGAACGCCAGCCGGTCGGTGTCGATCTCCGGGAGCCGGCCCTGGGCGGCGACCGACGCGGGGGTGTAGAGCGGGTGCTCGTACTCCATCCGGTCGATCACGGTGGCCGGGTCGACGAGGTGCTCGCCGCCGAGGGTCACCAGGTAGTGGGTCTCGGTGGGCAGCCGCTGGAGACGGGTGAGGTCGTAGGTCACGGTGACCGCCCCGGCGGTGTCGAGGGGTCGCTGGAAGTTCCAGGACGAGCGTGCACCCTCCGCACCGGGCAGCAGGGAGGTGTCGGTGTGCAGCAGGGCGGTGTTGGGCGAGTAGGGCATCGCGGTCAGCAGGGCGCGCTGGAGCGCCGTGGGCGCCTCCAGCATGCTCAGCGCGTGCGAGGGGTGCGTGGCGACCACCACGGCGTCGTACGACGAGGTCTCGCCGTTGCCGTCGGTGACCTCGACGCCGTCGGTGGTCTCGCGCACCGAGGTCACCTTGGTCCCGAGGCGGATCTCGTGCAGGTGCTCGGCGACGGCGGCCACGTAGGTGCCCGAGCCGCCCGTGACGGTGCGCCACTCGGGCGAGCCGAAGATGCCCAGCATCCCGTGGTGCTCGAGGAACGTGAAGAGGTAGCGCGCCGGGTAGTCCAGCGACGTCGCCGGGTCGCACGACCAGACGGCCGCCACCAGCGGTTCCATGAAGTGCCGCACGAAGTGGGCGCTGAAGCCGCCCTCGTCGAGGAAGGCCCGCAGGGTCTGGTCCTGGCCGACGTCATACGTGCTCGCACCCAGGGGTCCGCCGGCGTACGACGTCTTCGCGCCGGCCGCGAGCAGGGCCCGGGCCCGGCGGTGGAACCGCGGGATCTCGGCCAGCATCCGCCAGTGGGCGGGCGACGTCATCGCGGCGCGCGTCGGGAAGAGGCCGCGGGCACCGAGGGCGCCGGCGTACTCGACGCCGGTCTCGCGGTCGGAGACCGACAGCGACATCTCGGACGGCTGGGTGGCGATGTCCAGCTCGGCGAAGAGGCGCAGCAGCGTCGGGTAGGTGCGCCGGTTGTGGACGATGAAGCCCGTGTCGATGCGCAGGTCGCCGTCGTCGGTGGGCACCACGTGGGTGTCGGCGTGACCGCCGAGTCGCTCGTCCGCCTCGAAGAGGGTGACGTGCGCGGTCCGGGACGCGACGTACGCGGCGGTCAGTCCGGCCACGCCGGAGCCGACGACGGCGATGCGTCGCGGGGCGGTCGTGCTCACGTGGCCTGCGAGAAGTCGAACAGCGCGACCGGCGGCAGGGTGGGCTCCTCGGAACCGCCCTCGGGCTCGACCGTGAGACCGACCGCGGTGGCGGTGGCGGCGTCGCCCTCCAGGACCATCTGGGTGTCCTCACCGGGCGGCATCAGGCCGGCGGGGACCATCTCGCCCTCAGGTGACTGCAACCACAGCTCGAAGACCTTGCCCTCGGGGGCGGGGGCCATGCCGTCGGTGGTGATGACGGCCTTGCCGACGGACTCCGAGAGCGTCACGGTGGCCTTGCCTGCCTTGCCCAGGTCGACGGCCACGGAGTGGGCGTCGGGGGCGGTGAGGATCTGGTCGGCGGCGCTCAGCGACGCGTCCTGCGAGGGGGTCCAGGGCTGCCAGATGGCCGCACCGACCCCGAGGATCGCCACCACCGCAGCGGCGACGAGGAGGGGAAACCACCGGCGTTGCACCACCGGGGTGCGCTGGACCACGGGGGGCAGGGGGCGGACCTGGGAGATGCCGGCCAGTACCGACTCGCGCAGGGCGGGCGGCGGGGTGGCGAGCGTCGTCTCGGAGAGCAGCACGGCGGCCTCACGGAGCGAGGCGACCTCGGTCCGGCAGTCCTCGCACTCGGTGAGGTGCTGCTCGAAACGGGCGCGCTCGATGTCGTCGACCGCGTCCAGCGCATAGGCGCCGGTCAACTGGTGGATGTCGCTCATGACCCAACTCCCATAGCGTCACGCAGCCGGATGAGTCCGTCCCGGATGCGGGTCTTGGCGGTGCCGACGGGTACGTCGAGCATCGTGGCCACTTCTGTGTGCGTGTACCCGCCGAAGAAGGCGAGCTCGACCGCCTCGCGTTGCACGGCGGTGAGGGTGGAGACAGCGCCGCGCACCCGCTGGGCCTCCAGCGAGGAGTGGGCGGCCTCCGCCGTCTGGTCGTGGTCGACCTGGCGGGTCTCGCGGTGGTAGGTCGCGTCCCGCTGGGTGGCGGCCTCGGCCGAGCGGACCCGGTCGACGGCCTTGCGGTGCACGATCGTCAGCAGCCAGCCCAGTGCGCTGCCCCGGGTGGGGTCGTAGCGGCTGCTGCTGCGCCATGCGTCGAGGTAGGCCTCCTGGAGGACTTCCTCGGCATGGGCGGGATTGCGTACGACGCGGAGCGCCAGCCCGTAGGCACGCGACGACGTGGCGTCGTACACCTGCGCGAAGGCGCCCTCGTCCCCCCGGCTGCACCGCTGCAGGAGCGAGGCGAGCTCGGCGGCACTGGTTCCGGCCGAGGAGCCCGGGGAGGCCCCCGACGGGGCGCCCGGTGCGGGCGCCCCGTCAGGTACGGCTCTGATGTGGTCCACGTGTGTGATCCTTGCCTAGCCGTCGTTGATCGGACAATCAGCTGAGATCAGGCGAACTGATCAGGGCATCATGACGGTGTCGACGACGTAGACCGTCGCGTTGGCCGTCTGGATGCCGCCGCAGATGATGTTGGCCTGCTCCTCGGCGTCGGCCGTGAACATCTCGTCCGAGCCCTCGACGACGAGCTCGTCCTTGTTGAGGGTCTGGTGGGTGCCCGCCAGGTTGTCGGTGGTGAGCGTCTCCGGGACGACGTGGTGCGTGAGGATCGCCGTCAGGGTCTTCTTGTCCTTGAGGACCGCGTTGAGGGTCTTCTTCGGGATCTTGGCGAAGGCGTCGTCGGTCGGCGCGAAGACGGTGATGCCCTCGGCCGAGTTCAGGGTGTCGACCAGGCCGGCCTTGGTCACCGCGGCGACCAGGGTCTTGAGCAGCGGGTTGGCGGAGGCGGCGGTGGCGACCGGCTCGGTGGCCATGCCGTCGAAGGAGCCGGCGCCGTCGGCCGGGATGGCCGCGCAGCCCTCGCCGAAGGTGCCGTCAGCGGCACCCATGGCGTCGGTGGACTCCGACTCCATCGGGGACTCGGACTCCATGGGGGTCTCCGAGGCGCTGCTGGTGGTCTCGTCGGAGGCGGAGTCGGCCTCGTCAGAACCACCGCAGGCAGCCATTCCGAGGGACATCGTCAGGGCGAGAGCGGCCAGACCGGACGTGCGAGCAATGCGGTTCATGAGGGAACTGCCTTTCGTGAGTGGCTCCGGGGCCGTGGGGGTCCCCGGCAGGTTTACGGGTGTGGTTCGGCACCGCGCTCGGGGTGGATTGGTCCCGGTCGCGAAATCCCCGAACAAATGTGGGACGCGAGGGAGGTGCCGCCGAAATGACGTCCGGGACCCGGGCTCCCCTGAGGCCCGGGCCCCGGACGGGACCGCTGCTGTCGTCGTCGACGACCGTGCTGAACGACGGTCAGCCGACGTTGACCGCGATCTCCTGGATGCCGCTCGAGCCCTCCGGGAAGGGCGCCGCGCGGACGGCTGTCTGGACGTCCCCGTCCTTGTTGGTGGCGCGGCTGGCCACGAAGTGCTGGCCGGGCTCGGCGTCCCACTCGTAGAACCACTGGCGCCAGTAGTCGTCGCCGGCGTCGGGACCGAGCTCGGCCTTCTGCCAGGCGCCCCCGTCGATGCGGACCTCCACGCCCTCGATGCCGACGCCCTGGGCCCAGGCCACGCCGCCGATGAAGGTCTTGCCGGGCTTGCTGTCCGACAGCGGCTTGGGGGTGTCGATACGGCTGGAGAGCTTGATCGGGGCGTCGATCGCCCAGTCGCGCTCGGTCCAGTAGGCCTGCTGGTCGTCGTACGTCGTGAGGGTCATCCGGGTGATCCACTTGCAGGCGCTCACGAAGCCGTAGAGGCCGGGGATGACCATCCGCACCGGGAAGCCGTGCTCGCGGGGCAGCGCCTCGCCGTTCATGCCGAGGGCGAGGAGGGCGTCCCGGCCGTCGAGGGCGACCTTGAGCGGCACCGAGATGGTCATGCCGTCGACGTCGGTGCACAGGATCTGGTCGGCCCCGGTGGAGTCGATCCCGGCCTTGCCGAGCACGTCCTGGAGGGGTACGCCGAGCCAGCGTGCGGCGCCGATGTAGGGCCCGCCCACGTCGTTGGAGACGCAGGTGAGGGTGATGTCGCGCTCCACGACCCGCATCGCGGCGAGGTCGTCGAAGGACAGCTCGACGTCCTGGTCGACGTCGCCGTCGATGGTCAGCGACCACGAGTCGACGTCGATGGCCGGGACGGTGAGGGCGGTGTCGACTCGGTAGAAGTCGTCGTTGGGGGTGCGGAACGCCGAGATCCCGGGGACCCGCTCCTCCAGCCCGGCCGGCAGCGCGGTGGCCTTCTGGGCCGCGGTCGGCAGGGTGATGTCGGTGCCGCTGAGGCGGATCTGCGAGACCCAGCGGCCCGCGCCCGCAATGGCGGCCGCGGCGAGGGCGGCGCCGCCGGTGGCGATCAGGACCGTACGACGCGACGCGGACGACGGGGTCGCCTCGGCGTGGTCGGTACCGCCGGTGTCGCGCCCGGCGGGTGTCACCGCCGGCGTCCTGGGGGCCGTCGCGGGTGCGGCTGCGTCGCCCGTCACGCGGTAGAGACCCGTCAGGGTGAGGGCGCTCACGAGGGCCGCCACGGCGCTGGGCAGCAGGTCGAGCGCTCCGGCGCTGGGCCGCAGCAGGGCGAGGACGCCCGCGACGGCGGCGAGGCCGACCAGCATGCAGATGCCGACGACCAGGTGGCGGGCCGCCACGATCCCGGCCACGCCGGCCAGGATCAGCACGACGACGAGGACCGACCCCACGAGGATCGCCTTGTCGGCCGTGCCGAAGGTGCGGATCGCCCACTCCTTCATCGGGGTGGGGGTGAGGTCGATGACGGTGGAGCCCACCGCCAGCACGGGGGAGGCGGCCGGCACCGTGAGGGCCGCCACGAGGTGGGCGGCGGCCATCCCGAGGAGGGTCGCGAGGACGCCGTACAGGGCCTGGAGCAGTCGTGTGAGCACGTCGGGTGTTCGGCGCCGCGAGCCGCTCGGATGGGTCTGCGGCAGGATGACGGCCATGACCACGTCACCCGGGGAGCTCGTGCACTACGCCGTCGCCGACGCCGTCGCGACCCTCACCCTCGACTCGCCCCACAACCGCAACGCCCTGAGCAGGCAGCTGGTGACCGAGCTGTTCGCGCACCTCGAGCGCGCCGGGGCCGACGACGACGTCCGGGTCGTGCTGATCGGGAGCTCCGGCAAGGTCTTCTGCTCGGGGGCGGACCTGGGCGAGGCCACCACCGAGGGCATGGAGGTCGGGGCGCGACGCATCGTCGACCTCCAGCGCCTGGTGGTGACGCTGGACAAGCCCGTCGTCACCAAGAACCTCGGCGCCGTCCGGGCCGGCGGCATCGGCATCGTCGCCGCCGCGGACATCGCGATCAGCGCCGACGAGGCGACCTTCGCGCTGACCGAGGTCAAGCTCGGGCTGGCCGCGGCGATCATCAGCCTCACCGTGCACCACCGGATGAACCCGCGGGCCGCGGCGCTCACCACCCTGGGCGGCGAGGTCTTCAGCGGCGTCGAGGCGGCGTCGTACGGACTGGTGACGCAGAGCGTCCCTGCCGTCGACCTCGACGCCCGCGTCGCGGAGGTGTGCGCCAGCCTGGCCACGGGCGCGCCGCAGGGGCTGCGCGAGTCCAAGCGGATCCTCAACGCCGACCTCGTCCGCCGCATCGACGAGGGCGGCGCCGAGATGGCGGCCCTCAGTGCGAGCCTCTTCGCCAGCGACGAGGCCCGCGAGGCGATGACCGCCTTCCTCAACCGCCGGAAGTAGGCGCGTCGTCCCGGCCGTCTCGTCACTTCTTCGTCGAGGCCCGCGGCCTAGTAGGCTGGATCTTCTGCCGTCTCGGGTGTGGGAGCCCGCGAAGATGCACGTGCACAGGGGGAAGCCGGAGTGAGCGAAGAGCTCGAGGGACGCGAGATCGCGGCCGAGCAGGAGTACGTCGACCGCGTCTACGTCCAGCTCGAGGCGAGCGCCCGCAGTGCCCAGCAGCTCGCCGCCGAGGGCCACGGCCGCGGTCGGCTCGGCCACGAGGGTGGTCTCGTCGAGCGCGACGCGATGGTGTTCCAGGCGGCCAAGCGGATCGCCCAGCTCGACGCCGCCCACGAGGGGCTGGTCTTCGGACGCCTCGACCTCGACGCCGCCATCGACACCGAGCCCCGCTACATCGGCCGGATCGGCCTGCGCGACGCCCAGCGCGACTCGCTGCTCATCGACTGGCGCGCCCCCGCGGCCGCCGTGTTCTACCAGGCCACCTCCGCCGAGCCCCAGGGCGTGATCCGCCGCCGCGTGCTCCGCGCGGACCACCGCACGGTCGTCGGGGTCGAGGACGAGCTCCTCGACGCCGAGGCCGAGACCGACCTCCCGATCATCGGCGAGGGCGCGCTGATGGCGCAGCTCAGCAGGGCCCGCGACCGGAGCATGCACTCCATCGTCGCCACCATCCAGGCCGAGCAGGACAAGGCGATCCGCGCCCCCGGCAAGGGCGTCGTGTCGATCTCCGGCGGACCGGGCACCGGCAAGACGGTCGTCGCGCTGCACCGCGCGGCGTTCCTCCTCTACTCCGACCGGCGCCGCTACGAGTCCGGCGGCGTGCTCGTCGTCGGGCCCAGCGGCGTCTTCATGCGCTACATCGAGCGGGTGCTGCCCAGCCTCGGCGAGACCGCCGTCGCCCTGCGCAGCCTCGGCGAGGTCATCGACGGCGTCCGCGCGACCCGCCACGACGAGCCGGCGGTGGCCGACGTCAAGGGCGCCGCCCGGATGGCCGAGCTGATGCGGCGCACCGCGCGCCAGCAGGCGCCCGGCAGCCCGACCGAGTACAGCGTGTTCTGGCGCGACGACCGGCTGGTGCTGGACCGGGGCGTCCTGGGCCGGGTCCGCCGCCAGCTCATGACGCAGGGCCGACGCAACCGCCAGCTGCCGCGGGTGGCCAACGCCCTGCTCGACGCCATGTGGCGCCAGGTGCGCGGCGAGCGCGGTCGCGAGCGCGGCCGCGAGGCGTTCAACGACGACATGCTGTCCACGCCCGCCTTCGTCGACTTCGCCTCCGCGTGGTGGCCGCCGCTCGACGCGCCCACCGTGCTGGGCTGGCTGGCCGACCCCGAGGTCCTCGCCCGCGTCGGCGAGGGCGTCGTGACGCCGGAGGAGCAGCGCCTGCTGAGCAAGTCGTGGACCGGGGGCGGCCTCTCCGTGGAGGACGTCGCCCTGCTCGACGAGCTGCGCTACGCGCTCGGGGACGTGCCGCTGCGCACCGACGCCGACCACGACCGCGACGACACCGTGACCGCGACCGAGGGTGGTGTCGACCTCCAGGAGCTCACCACCGCCTCCGAGCGCGAGTACGCCCCGACGGGTCGGGCCTGGGCCCCGCCCACCCACCGCATCGAGGACGACGGCTTCGCGCACGTGCTCATCGACGAGGCGCAGGACCTCACCCCGATGCAGTGGCGGATGGTCGGCCGGCGTGGTCGCACCGCCAGCTGGACGATCGTCGGCGACCCCGCGCAGTCCTCGTGGCCGGTGCCGGCCGAGAGCGCCGAGGCCCGCGCCGAGGCGCTCGAGGGCAAGCAGCTCCACGAGTTCCACCTCTCGACCAACTACCGCAACTCGGCCGAGATCTACGAGTACGCCGCGGCGTACGCCCAGCGGGTGGGTCTCGACGCCGACCTCCCCGACGCCGTACGCCGCACGGGCGAGGCTCCGCGCGAGCTGCCGGACACCCCCGACCTCGAGGCCGCCACCCGTGCCGCCGTCACCGAGATCGCCGCCGGCGTGCAGGGCACCGTCGGCGTCGTCGTGCCGGTGGCCCGCCGCTCCGAGGTCAACGCCTGGCTGGCGTCCTGGCCGGAGCTGGCCGACGACGCGCGCGGCGCCCGCGCCGCCGTGGACTCGTCGGTGGCACCGAGCGGGGAGGACCGCGTCGTGGTGCTCACCGGTCTCGACACCAAGGGCCTGGAGTTCGACGGCATCGTCGTCGTGCGCCCGCAGGAGATCGAGGACGAGTCGGCGACCGGCCGCGCGACGCTGTACGTCGTGCTGACCCGGGCCACCCAGCGGCTCACCACGATCGGCTGACATGAGGCCCACGCACGCCGACCAGGGCCACCGGTCGAACAACTTCGACTTCCTGCGCGTCGTGGGCGCGCTGACGGTGATGTTCGCGCACTCGTTCGCGCTGCGCGGACGCCCCGAGCAGATCCCGCTCGTCTTCGGCCACCCGCTGCAGACCCTCGGCGTGATCCTGTTCTTCGCGATCTCGGGCTACCTGATCACCGCCAGCTTCCAGCGCACCCGCAACCCGGTCACCTACCTCCTGGCCCGGTGCCTGCGGATCTTCCCGGCGCTGGTGGTCGTCGTGCTGCTGACGGCGCTGGTCCTGGGGCCGCTGGTCACCACGCTGCCGCGTGAGGAGTACTTCGCCCACCCGTGGACGATGGACTACATCACCAACAACATCCGGCTGTGGGTGCAGTTCCAGCTGCCGGGCGTGTGGAACGACCTCCCGCTCCCGGGCGCCGTCAACGGCTCGCTGTGGACGCTGTTCGTCGAGTTCCTGTGCTACCTCGCCGCGCCCCTGCTGTTCTTCTTCCCGCGGCTGCTGCGGCCCTTCGCGGCGCTGGTCGCGGTCGGCGTGACGATCTACCTGGCCGAGGTGCCGCAGGAGCAGTCACCGGTCTTCTACGCGGTCCGGCTGCGCGACGCCTCCCTGCTGTGGGTGTTCTTCGCCGGCGGCGCGTTCCTGCGCCTGGCCCTCACCACGTGGTCGTGGTTCCGGCTGCGCACCGACGTGGCCGTGGCGATGATCGCCCTGCAGACGGTCGTGTCGAGCGTGTGGCCCGGCTGGGGCCTGGAGCTGTCGGCGATCACCATCCCCTACGCCGTGCTCACGATCGGCCTCGCGCGGACGCCGTACGTCGCCCGGACGGCCCGCTTCGGCGACTTCTCCTACGGCCTCTACCTCTACGCCTTCCCCGTGCAGCAGCTGGTGATCGACGTGTGGGGCGTGCACGGGACGGCGGCCAACTACCTGGTCGTCCTCGCGATCACCCTGGCGCTGGCGGTGCTCTCGTGGCACCTCGTCGAGCGGCCGGCGCTGGCCCTCAAGGACGTCCTGCTGCGACGTCGTGTCCGGCCCGGGACGCCGGAGGCGGACGCGGCGAAGGTGCCCGCCTGACGGCAACTAGGGTTTCGGGCATGACCGACGCCGTGGCTGTCCGTGCCCTTCTGGACGAGATCCAGGGGCACGAGGCGTGGGCGGTGATCCGTCGCAAGGCCGAGCGCACCGCGGGCCTCGTGGCCGGACGGCGTACGGAGGTCGAGTCGATCCTCGACATCCCGCTGGAGACCGGCGTCCCAGAGCACGGCAAGGTCGCCGACCGGCTGGTCGCGCTGCCGTTCCGCCAGGTGCGCGAGCGCGGCTTCGACGCCATCGACGACGGCACCCCGCTGGTGGTGGTCGACATCGACGTCGAGCACGAGGTGGGCGTCGCGGACCTGGTCGCCGCGCTGCCTGACACCGACATCGAGATCGCCGACCGGGGCGGGTTCGAGACCTCGGACGAGGACTACGCGACCGTCGTCGAGTCGATCATCCGCGACGAGATCGGGCAGGGCGAGGGCGCCAACCTCGTCATCGGCCGCCACTACCGCGCGGTGGTCGCCGACTGGAGCGCCGAGCGCGCGCTGAGCGTGCTGCGCCGCCTCCTCGAGCACGAGCGCGGGGCCTACTGGACCTTCTGCTTCTTCACCGGCGACCGGTTCCTCATCGGGGCCTCGCCGGAGCGGCACGTCAGCGTGCGCGACCAGGACGTGCGGATGAACCCGATCTCCGGGACCTTCCGGGTCGGCGGCGACCTCGACACCCTCAAGCCCCGGCTGCTGGACTTCCTCGCCGACGAGAAGGAGGTCTTCGAGCTCTTCATGGTGGTCGACGAGGAGCTCAAGATGATGTGCGAGGTCTGCCACGAGGGCGGGCAGGTGCTCGGCCCGTTCCTCAAGCCGATGACCCACCTCGTGCACACCGAGTACCTTCTCGCCGGCCGCAGCGAGCGCGACCCGCGGGAGATCCTGCGCGACACGATGTACGCCGCCACGGTCACCGGTGCCCCCGTCGAGAACGCCTGCCGGCTGATCGCCGACTACGAGTCGGAGGGTCGCGGCTACTACGCCGCCGCGCTCGCCCTGTTCGGCCGGGACGCCGAGGGCCGCCACACGATGGACAGCCCGATCCTGATCCGCACCGCCGACGTCGACCTCGACGGGCGCCTCAAGGTGACCGCCGGCGCCACCCTCGTGCGCGACTCCGACGCCGCCTACGAGGTGGCGGAGACGCACGCCAAGGCGGGCGGCATCCTGGGCGCCTTCGGCCTGGTGCCGCGGGCGACCGCGCCGGCGGAGGAGATCGCCGCCCTGACGCGTGACGAGGACGTCCTGCTCGCCCTGGGCACCCGCAACCAGCGGCTGAGCCGCTTCTGGCTCACCGACCAGGAGGGCGCGCCGCCCGACCCGTCGCTGGCCGGCCGGTGCGCCGTGATCCTGCACGGCGAGGACGATTTCGTGAACATGCTGCGCCACGTGCTCGGTGTCTTCGGGATGACCTCGACCGTCGTCCGCCACGAGGACTACGCGACCGGCGCCTTCGAGGGGGCCGACCTCGTCGTGATCGGTCCGGGGCCCGGCGACCCGCGCGACGGCGACCACCCCAAGATCGCGGCGTTCCGTCGGGCCGTCGACGACGTGCTCGCCGCCGGCCAGCCGTTCCTCGCCGTGTGCCTGGGCCACCAGACGCTGTGCGAGCGCCTCGGGATCCCGCTCGACTTCAAGGACATCGTCTTCCAGGGAACCCAGTCGCCGATCCGGCTGGAGGGACGCACCGAGCGGGTGGGCTTCTACAACACCTTCGTCGGTCGGGTCGCCGACCCCGATGTCCTGCCGGAGGGGGTCACGGTCGAGCGCGACGAGGCGACCGGCGACGTGCACCAGGTCGCCGGGCCGCACTTCCGGGGCATCCAGTTCCACGCCGAGTCGATCCTCACCGAGAACGGCTACGACCTCATCCACGACCTCGTGAGCGGGTTGCTCGCCGATAGTCGATAAGTCTGGTAGACATTTGCTCTCTCGGGCGTGGCAGGCAACGAATCCCTCCCCGGGCGCGTCACCATCAGTGACCCATGACCATGGACGGGGGAGTCCTTGCTGTTCGTACGACGTTCGGTGGCCGCGGCCGTGTGCCTCGCCGCCGCCACCCTGACCGCCTGCGGTGCCACCGGCGGCACCCAGGGGACCGCGGCGTCCGGGAGCCCGCGCCCGGCGGCCGCCTCGGGGGTCAGGCAGGCCGACCTGCCCGCCGCCAAGCGCGCGCAGCGGCCCAACATCGTCATGGTCCTGATGGACGACTTCTCCCTGGACCTGGTGCAGACGATGCGCTCGGCCAGGAAGATGAAGCGCGCCGGGGCGTCGTACTCCCAGGCGTTCGTCGTCGACTCGCTGTGCTGCGTCTCGCGCTCGAGCCTCTTCACCGGCCAGTACCCCCACCAGACCGGCGTGCGCACCAACACCTCGGGCCAGCTCGACGCGATGCCGCTGGGCGGCTACGCCGCGTTCGAGGGCTACGGCAACCCGGAGCGGTCGTTCAACGTCACGCTCCAGGGCTCCGGCTACACGACCGGCTTCGTGGGCAAGTACCTCAACGAGTACGAGTACGTGAAGGGCCGTGCCCTGCCGCCCATGCCGCCGGGCTGGTCGCAGTTCAACGTGGTCTTCGGCTCGGCCTACGACGGCTGGGACTTCGACAGCACCTACGTCCGGCAGGGCCGCCTGCGCGCCCGGCACCACGCGGCACCGCCGCTGGCCGCACCCGAGAAGGAGCGCGACAGGGCCTACGCCGGCAGCGTGGTCGAGTCCTACGCCACGAAATTCATCAAGGCGCACCGCGACGACGACGCGCCGTACTTCCTCGAGGTCGCGCCCTACGCGCCGCACAACCGGACGCAGCCCAAGCCGTACTACCCCGGCGACCCGGTCTTCCCGCCGGCGTTCCGCGACCGTCCGGGGCCCGGCCGCAAGGGCAACTGCGGGCCGGTGGCGTGCACGTCGCTGACCACGCGCGACCTCCCCGGCTTCGGTGACGACCGCGCGGACAACCGGCCGCGGAAGGCCAACGGCAAGCGGGCCCGGGCGTGGAACACCCGGGCCAACCCGTTCCGCCCGGCGCAGAGCGTTGCCGACCTGCGCAACCGCGCCATGATGGCCCAGTCGGTCGACCGCACCGTGCGCCGGATCCTGCGCCTCGTCGACGACAACACCTACGTCGTGCTGACCTCCGACAACGGATTCCACCTCGGCCAGAACGGCCTCGGCCGGGGCAAGGGGACCGCCTACGACACCGACGTGCACGTCCCGCTGTACGTCGTGGGCCCCGGCGTCGTGCCGGGCGCCCGCGCCGAGCTGACGTCCAACCTCGATCTCGGGCCCACCTTCGAGGAGCTCGCCGGCGTCGTGTCCCCGGAGTACCGCTCCGGCCAGTCGCTCGTGCCGACCTTCGCCGACCCGGCGCTGGTGCGTCGCAACCGCGTCTTCATCGAGCACACGGCCCAGGCGCTGACGAAGCTCGACCCGGACTCCGCGCTCAACGGCGACGAGCTCGACCGGATCCCGTCGTACGTCGCCGTGCGCAGTCGTACCGGGCTGCTGATCCGCTACGACATGGACACCGACGTGCGCCGCGACGCGTTCGCCTACGAGTTCTACACCTACAAGAACCGTCGCTGGGAGAAGACGAACGCCTTCGCCCAGCCCGGGCACGCCGCCGAGGTGCAGGGCCTGCTCGCCAAGCTGGCGCAGTGGGACCAGTGCTCCGGCCCCACCGGCGGACAGCCGGTCGCGCCCGAGTGCCGGACCCTCACGCAGTAGCCACGCACTAGCGTGCTGCCGTGCCCCCACCCGCGGACGTCGTCGTGGTCGACCACCACGACTCCTACACGTGGAACCTCGTCCACCTGGTCGCCTCGGTGACCGGCGTGCTGCCCCACGTGGTGCAGCACGACGAGGTGAGCGCGGCCGAGGTGCTCTCCCACGACCACGTCGTCCTCTCGCCCGGCCCGGGCCACCCGGCCGACCCGGTCGACTTCGCGGTGGGCCGCGAGGTGCTCCTCGCCGGCACCCGCCCGGTGCTGGGCGTCTGCCTCGGGATGCAGGGACTGGTCACGGCGTACGGCGGGACGGTGGAGCGCATCCACCCGGCCCACGGCGACGTCGCACGGATCACCCACGACGGGCGCGGCGTGTTCCGCGGCGTCGGTCAGGGATTCGCCGCGGTGCGCTACCACTCGCTCGGCGTGACCGCGCTGCCGGCGGACGTGCTGACGGCGACGGCCTGGAGCGAGGACGGCGTGGTGATGGGGGTCCGGCACCGGACCCTGCCGCTCGAGGGCGTGCAGTTCCACCCCGAGTCGATCCTGTCGGAGCACGGCCACAGCATCGTCGCCACCTTCCTGGGGACGTCGTGACCGACCCGGCAGACGCCTTCCGCACGGTCGCGGCCGAGCACCCGCGCTGCTTCTGGCTCGACGGTGGGGGCGCGCGCGAGTGGTCGGGGCGGCGCTCGATCGTCGGCTGGCTCGAGGCCGACGACGTGTCGCTGACGTACGACGCCGCGCGCCGCGAGGTCCGCCGGCACGCGGGCGGGGCGTCGGTGGTGGTCGGCGACGACATCTGGACGGTGCTCGAGGCCTCGATGGCCCCGGGGGAGCAGTGGTTCGGCTACCTCGGCGCCGCCTGCCGCCCCGACCTCCCCGCCCGGCCGGACCCCGACCTGCCCGACGCGGTGTGGATGCGGCCGTCGCGCGTGCGCTCGTTCGAGCACGCCCCGACCCCGGTGGAGAAGTCCCCGCCCGGCCGGGGACTCCCGCGCTGGGAGGGGGTTGCAACCGTCACAAAGAGCGAGACTCGCGGACGAAGTGGGCCCCCCGAGGCGTACGTCGCCGCGTTCGCGCGCGTCCAGGAGCACCTGCGGGCGGGCAACTCCTACGAGGTCAACCTGACCTACCGGGTGAGCGCGGAGGCCGACCTCGGCCCGGTTGCCACCTACCTTCGCCTGCGCGACCTCAACCCCGCGCCGTACGCCGGGTGCCTGCAGCACGACGTCGAGGGCCACCGCGCCTGGCTGCTGAGCTCGAGCCCGGAGCGCTACGCCCTGGTCGGGGCCGACCGCACCATCGAGACCAAGCCGATCAAGGGCACCGCACCGCGCGGGGACACCGCCGAGGAGGACGAGGCGCTGCGCGCCGGGCTCGCCGCCGACCCCAAGAACCGCGCCGAGAACCTGATGATCGTCGACCTGCTCCGCAACGACATCGGCATGGTCAGCGAGGTGGGCTCGGTCGAGGTGCCGGTGCTGATGGACGTCGAGTCCTACGAGTCCGTGCACCAGCTCGTCTCCACCGTCCGCGGCCGGCTCCGCGACGACGTCTCCACGGTCGGGGCGCTGCGCGCGCTCTTCCCTCCCGGCTCCATGACCGGGGCACCCAAGCGCCGCACGATGGAGGTCATCGAGGAGGTCGAGGAGACGCCGCGGGGCGTGTACGCCGGTGCGTTCGGGTGGATCAGCGGCGACGGGCCCGCGGACCTGGGGGTCGTCATCCGCTCGCTGACGACCTCCGGCGACGGCCGCTGGACCCTGGGCACCGGCGGCGGGATCACCGTGCGCTCCGAGGTCGACGACGAGTGGCTCGAGTCGCGCTGGAAGGCCGAGCGGCTGCTGCGGGCCCTCGACTTCGCGGCGTCGATCCGGGGTCCGAACGTCACGGACTACCCCCGGGAGCCCCGAGCTAGGTGGTCAGCGAGGGCTGCTCGGCGGGCAGCGACAGTGTCAGCCGGGTGCCGCCTCCGGGGGCGTCGGCCACGGCCACCCGGCCCCCGTGACGGTCCACGACCTGCCGCACGATGGCGAGCCCGAGTCCGGAGCCGGGCATCGACCGCGACTCCTCGGCGCGCCAGAAGCGCTCGAAGACATACGGCTGGTCGTCGACCGGGATGCCCGGGCCCTCGTCGTCGATGGTGAGCACGCCCGACTCGAGCCGCACCGTGATGGTGCCCCCGGTGGGACTCCACTTGGCGGCGTTGTCGAGGAGGTTGAGGATCGCCCGCTCGAGCCCGTTGGCGTCGCCGGTGACCCGCCAGTGGTCGAGGTGCACGTCGAAGCCGACGCCCGGAGCGCGGCGGCGCACGCGAGCCAGGGCCCGCTCGGTCACCTCGGCGAGGTCGACGGGCTCGATGATCGCGGCGGGCTGGTCCTCGCGGGCGAGGACGACGAGGTCCCCGACCAGGGTGGTCAGCTCCTCGATCTGGGCGCGTACGTCGTCCAGCAGCTCGCGGCGCGCATCCTCCGGGAGTCCGCCGTCCGCGTCGGCCTGGGCGAGCAGGTCGAGGTTGGTGCGCAGCGAGGTGAGCGGCGTCCGCAGCTCGTGGCCGGCGTCGGCGACGAGGCGTCGCTGCCGGTCCCGCGAGGCGGCCAACGAGGTCAGCATCTGGTTGAAGGCGCCGGCCAACCGGGCGATCTCGTCGTCCCCCTCGACAGCCAGCGGGGCGAGGTCCTCGGTGACGGCGATCCGCTCCACCGAGCGGGTGAGGCGGCGTACGGGGCGCAGGCCGCTGGCGGCGACCGCCCACCCGGCGAGGGCGGCGGCGAGCACGCCGAGCCCACCGGCCACCAGCATGACGGTGCCCAGCTTGGCCAGCGTCCGGTGCTGCGACGACAGCGGCTGCGCCAGCACCAGGGCCTGGCCGCTGCCGGCCGGCACGGTGGCGACGCGGTACTCGACCTGGCCGGCGGCCACGATGGTGCGCACCGAGTCGGGCGCGCGGCCGGCGGCAACGTCGAGCTCGGGCCGTCCCAGGGTGATCTCCGGACCGTCGTCGGCGGTGAGCACGTCCTTGCCGGCGGTGATGAAGATGATGCGGACGTCGGCGGCGCCGAGCATCCACGAGGGCACGTCCCGGCGCGTCATCTCCGACAGCGCGGTGTACTTGGCGGCCTTCTCGGCCCGGTCGATGAGCGACTCGTCGAGGCTGCTCTGCAGCTGCATCCGCATCACCATGAAGGCGCCCAGCGACATCGCCGCGATCGAGACCGCGACCGCCAGGGTGGTGAGCACGGCGACCCGGGAGGCCAGCGAGCGGCGGTAGTGCCAGCGCTTGTCGTCCCAGCCGTCGAGGCTGCTCATGCTTCCTTGAGCACGTAGCCCACTCCGCGCACGGTCTGGATCAGGCGCGGCTCGCCCTCGGCCTCGGTCTTGCGGCGCAGGTAGCCGACGTACACCTCCAGCGAATTGGCGCTGGTCGGGAAGTCGTAGCCCCACACCTCCTCGAGGATGAAGGAGCGCTCGAGGACTCGCCGGGGCCGCCGCAGGAACATCTCCAGCAGGGTGAACTCGGTGCGGGTCAGCTCGATGGACCGGTCCCCGCGGCGTACGTCGCGCGACCCGACCTCCATGGACAGGTCGGCGAAGGACAGCGTCTCCTCCGCGGCGTCGTCGACGGGTACGACGCGGCGCAGCAGCGCACGCAGCCGGGCCAGCAGCTCCTGCAGGGCGAAGGGCTTGGTGAGGTAGTCGTCGGCTCCGGCGTCCAGGCCCTCGACCCGGTCGCCGACCGCGTCGCGTGCGGTCAGGACCAGCACAGGGACGTCGTGGCCCGCGGCGCGGAGCGCGCGGGTGGTCTCGATCCCGTCCAGGCGCGGCATCATCACGTCCATCACCACCACGTCGGGGTGGCTGGAGCCGAGCACGGCCAGGGCCTCGGCCCCGTCGGCGGCGAGCGCGACGTCGTACCCGTTGAACTCCAGGGAGCGGCGCAGGGAGTCGCGCACGGCCCGGTCGTCGTCGACGACGAGCACGCGGGGCTTGGGTGTGTCGGGCACGGTCCTACCTTGCCAGTCGAGCCTGAGGCTGCGCTGAGATCGGCGCGGATGCGGACCCTGGTGGCGACCAGGTTGTCTGAACCAGTGACCCCAGCTCGTTGAGCGGAAAACCACTCCCGTCACACGGTGGGTCGTCCTGACCATGCGGCGTAGTCCCAACGGGTCAGTACAGACCAGGCCGAACGGGCTGATCGGCCTCGCAGCTATGTACGCCGCCGACCCTGGCTGCTTCGCTCCCAGCACACCGTCATCACCGAACGCTCGGGGGAGTCATGGGTCCACACGGTCAGTTCATGCGTCGCGTCCGGCGCACCGCCATCACCCTGCTCGCGGGGGTCCTGGTGGTCACCGCACCCACCCTGGCGCAGGCCGCCGAGGCGAGCGATCCGGAGCCCCTGCTGGGCGGCCAGCTCTACTCGACGGGCACGGCCGTGACCGTCGAGGTGCTCCCGGCGTCGGCCGGCCTGACCTCCACGCTCTTCCTCCTCGACCCCGAGGAGGTGCAGATCGCGACGAACCGCGACGTCGGGACGACGAGGACCGTCGGTCCGTACGGCGTGGGCACCGAGCTCGTCTTCGGCATCCGGGTCGGCGGGCAGGAGTTCCGCCTCGGACCCGGCGGCCGCAACCCCGACGGCATCCCGCACGCCGTCGTCGACTTCGGGGCCGACGGCTGCGCCGTCGTGGGCTTCGAGGACCTCTTCGGTGGCGGCGACCGTGACTACGACGACAACAAGTTCAAGTTCTGCGGGGGCATCGCCCCCGAGGTCCCCGAAGATCCCGAGGAGCCGCCGACGCCCGACCCGGTCGGTCCTCCCGTGGCCAACGCCGGGACCGACCAGCAGGTCGACGAGGGCTCCACCGTCACCCTCGACGCCAGTGGCTCCCGGGCCAGCACCCGCCCCGCCCTGCAGGCCTCCGAGCAGCAGGGCACGCTGCCCGGCGGCACCTCGGTCGGCGCCGCTCTCGACGGGCTCGACGACGACGCGACCGGCATCCGCGTCGACGGCTCGGTCTCCATCGGCCAGGGCCCGGCCGCCCAGAACACCTCCATCGCCTACGTCATCGACGTCTCGGGCAGCGCCGKCAGCGCGGGCGGGCCGTGCGGCGACGTGAACGCGGACCGGCGCTCGAACACCATCCTCGACTGTGAGCTCGCGGCAGCGCTGAAGCTCCAGGAGGAGGTCGAGGCGGCCGGCACGGTCGACAAGGTCGCCGTCATCACCTTCAGCTCCGGGGCCTCGGCCCTGGACCTCGACCCCACGTCGGCGACCGCGACGCTGGTGTCGCCGGCGGCCGACAAGGACGGTAACGGCGTCACCGACGTCGTCCAGGCCATCAAGCGCGTCGGTGGTGCCGGCGGTACCAACTTCATCCCGCCGGTCCAGGTGAGCTGCCAGCTCCTCGCGACCACCGGATCACCCAACCTGGTCACCGCCTTCATGTCCGACGGCCAGGGCTCCGGGTCCTTGAAGACGGTCCTGCCGTGCAACCCGCCCGTCACCTTCCACGCCTTCGCCGTCGGCAGCGGCAGCCGCTGCAACAGCGGGTCGGCGGTCGGCAGCCGGCTCATCGACATGGCCACCCTCAGCGGCGGCACCTGCACCGACGTCCCCACCGTGTCCGACCTGCCCGACATCCTCCCGCAGGTCGTCGGCAGCAAGCTCACGGGTGTCAGCTACACCGTCGACGGCGGCGACCCCGTCGACCTCGGCGCCACGCTCGACCTCCCGGTCGCGGGACCGGCCGACCTCGACGTGGCCTTCGACCTGCCGGCCGGCCTGGCCGCCGGCAGCCACCGCATCTGCCTCACCGTCACCGCTGAGGACTCGGGCGGCTCGTCGTCGGAGACGACGTGCTCCGACCTGGTGACGGTCACGGGTGCGGTCGCCTACTCCTGGCGCCTCGACTCCCGCCAGGGCCCGCCCGTCTTCCTGTCCTCCCGCACCGCCGCCAAGCCGACCTTCGTGGCTCCCGACGACGGCACCTACGTCTTCGAGCTCACCGTCATCGACGGCACCGGCGGCACCGCCACCGACGAGGTGGTCGTGGTGGTCGAGAACCTCGCGCCCCTGCTCACGCTGAGCCACGGCGACTCCTTCGCCGGCGGTGTCACCCAGGTCAACTCCACGCTCACCGACGAGGGGTGGCTCGACACCCACGGTGCGGTCGTGGACTGGGGCGACGGCACGACCGCCCAGGTCGACGTGACCACCGCCGGGGCCGGGTGGGGCACCTTCTTCGCCTCCCACGTCTACCGGCGGACCGGGGCCTTCGACGTCGTGGTCACGCTCTCCGACGACGACGGTGGCACGGCGGTGCGGCGCGTCGACCACCTCGAGGTCACCGAGCCGACGGCCGTGTGGGCCAACTCGACCGCCGGCCGGTCCCTGGACTGGGCCGGTGGCTCCGGCGAGATTTCGGGCCGCGTCCACACCAACGGTGAGCTCCGCTTCGTCGGCGCCTCCAAGACGGTCAAGGGAGGCACGACGTACGCCGGCTCGTTGGCCGCCGACACCACCCGCAACAGCTTCCTGCCGCTGCCGGTGAAGTCCGCCGTGGCGGGCTTCCCGATCAGCCCCCGGGTCGCCGACTTCCGGCCCGGCGGACCGGTCGCCGTCGAGGTGGGCAGCGCCTACCACGACATGTCGGCCCTGTGCTCGGGCGGCAGCTGGCACGACGTGCAGTCCACCCTGCCCTCCGGCGTCTACTACGCCAGCTGCGACATCCAGCTCAACGGCTCCCAGATCGGTGGCCGGGTCACCCTGGTGAGCGAGGGGCACATCAAGATCGCGGGCTCGCGGCCGGCCTTCGAGCCCTACCGCGACGGGCTGCTGCTGCTCGCCGGTGCGACCGGCAGCAAGGCGATCGACATCGCCACGTCGTCGTCGAAGTTCCTCGGCGTGCTCTTTGCCGGCTCGGGACAGGTCAGCATCTCCGGAGGCGCCAACCGGTTCTACTGCGGCATCCTCGGGGACACCGTGTCCATCAGCGGGACCGACGTCACCGTGCGCGGTGCCGATTGCGGCCGGCCGGATCGCACCGTGTCGGGACCCGTGGTGGTGCCCGACCTCACCGCCGAGATGACCGTGGACCGCGAGCTGGCGCTGCCCGGTGACCGGCTGGGCTACGACGTCACGGTCACCAACCGCGGCACCACCCTGGTCGTTCCCTCCCTCATCGGCCTGGAGAACGTCGACACGACCGGCGCGCGGGTCGTCGGCCACGACTTCACCGTCGAGCGCCAGGTCGCGACGACCGGCCAGTGGGTGCCGGTGGCCACGCTGGGCGACCCGTCGATGGCCGTGCACGTGCGTCCCAACCCCTTCGAGGGCGTCCAGTACGCCGCCGGGGGCGCCGTCGTCGGCACCACGGTGGCGCCGGGCGGCTGGGCCACGTGGGGTGTGCAGGCCGAGCTGAGCCTCACCCCGGCCCAGGTCTCCGAGCTGCTCGACGAGAACCGCACGAGCGGCGTACGGACCCGGGTCGACTTCACGCTCGACCCGTCCGCGGTGCAGGCCCGTCGCCTGTACACGTACGGCAGCGACTTCTCCGCCCAGCTCCGCGCCCTCGGCGCCGACGCCACGGGCGTCGCCGTGACGGCGATCCTGCCCGACGGTGACGCCGCCGTGATCACGGCCGCCGAGTCCGATCCCGACTGGAGGATCGCTCCGGGAGCCTCGGTCACGCGGCACCGTGAGTGGACGGTCCCGGTGCCCGCCGCGCGGGTCGCGACCGAGACGGACGCCGGCTACCTGAGCCGGCTGGCCGCCCTCGACGGCACCCAGCTCAACGGGGCGGCGTACGCCCAGGCCGTCGGCGGGGTCGGTCGCCTGGTGGCGCCCCTCATGCGGGTCACCACGACCCGCGAGCTGCCGGTCGTCGGGGTCAGCACCGTGGGGTCCGCGGCGATGCCCGCCGGCACCAGCGGCGACTACGACCTCAGGCTGGCCAACATCGGGTCCGCGGACGCCTCCGCCCTCGCGGTGGCGGCCACCGCCGACACCGCGGCGCTCCCCGTCACCGGGGCCCCGACCGCCCTGGACGCCGGCGAGCTCGCGACCGCCCGGACGTCGTACTCCGCTCCGGCCGCCAGCTCGGGCAGCGTCGTGCTGCGCGGCACGGCCGCGTGGAAGGACGCCCGCGGCAACGTCTACGGGCTGTCCGGCTCCGACCTCGTCGTGGYGCGCCAGCTCCCGGCCGTGCTGTCCGCCGGCCTGRTGGACACGCTCGTGGGGGACGTCGCCGGCGACGGCGCGGTCTCGCCCGGCGACACCGTCCGCTACACGCTCACGGTGGCCAACCGTGGCGGCCTCACCCTCCGCGGGGTCTCGGGTCGTGTGCCCGTCCCCGCCAACGCCACCGTGGTGGCCGGGTCCGGAGCCGTGCCGGACGGCGGCTCGGTCTCCCTCGCCGGTGGCGAGGCCACGTTCTCGCTGCCCGACATCGCCGGTGCAGCCTCGCGTCGGCTCGTGTTCGACGTCGTCGTCGCCCAGCCGTTCCCGGCGGGAGTCGCACGGCTCGAGGCGCAGGGCACCGTGTCCGCCACCGGCGTCGACACCGTGCCCACCGACGACCCCGCCCTCCCGGGGTCGGCCGACCCGACACGCACCACCGTCACGCGGCCCACCCCGGCCCTGACCGCCTCCCTCACCGGCCGGCTCGTCATCGACGCCGACGGCTCGGGCGGGGTGTCTGCGGGAGACACGCTCGCCTACGACCTGACGGTCTCCTCGGTGGGCACCCAGCAGGTCACGGGGATCCACGTCGCCGTGCCGGCGCCCGCCGGAACCAGCGTGGTCGCCGACTCCGTGCGGACCAGCCAGGGAACGCTCACAGCGGGTCCCGGGGTAGGGGTCGACCTGGGCACGTTGGCACCCTTCCAGCAGGCGACCGTCGACTTCCGGCTCAAGGTCGCGGCCCCCCTCCCGGCGGGCACGACATCGATCCGCACCGTGGGCGCRGTGACGAGCGACCAGCTCGACCCGATCCAGACGGACGACCCGCAGACGGTCACCGTGGGCGACGGCACCGACATCCCGATCGGGGACCCGGGCGCGAACCCGGAGGTCCCGGGCGCCACGCTCGGGGCGATCTCCCCGACAGACGGCGCCATGGTCACCGCCCCGACGCGGGTGACGTCTGCTGTCACTCCGCCCGACGGCACCACGGTCACGTCGTGGAGGGTCGACCTGGTCCCGACCGGGGAGTCCTCACCCACCACGATCGGCAGCGGCACGAGCGGGCCCGTGGACGTGCTGCTCGACCCGACCGTCCTGCCCAACGGGGCCTATGACCTGGTCGTCCGAGTGGTGACGTCGAACGGCGGCGTGACGACCGAGAGGGTGACCGTCGTCGTCGACGGCGAGCTCAAGCTGGGCCGCTTCACGACCACCTACAGCGACCTGACGGTGGACGTGGCAGGCATGCCCGTCGACGTGCAGCGCACCTACGACAGCTTCGACAAGCGCACGGGCGACTTCGGCGTGGGCTGGGACCTCGACCTGGCCGACTTCCGGGTGGCCGCCAACGGCCCCCTCGGTGCGGGGGGCTGGAGCATGGCGAGCTGCGGCAGSGGACTGATCTTCGTGCCGTTGTGCTTCACCAGCGCCAAGGCGCACTTCGTCACGGTGACCTGGCCCGACGGGCGCAACGAGGTCTTCGACCTCACGCCCGCCAAGGGCTCGACCTTCTTCAGCGGTCTCACGACGGCCGAGTTCACCGCCCGGTCGGGGACCGGGACCACGTCGACCCTGTCGGCCCCCGACAACTCCCTCTTCTACGGCAACGGGAACCTCAACGGAGGTGCCTTCGGCACGGACGGGACCTACGACCCGCAGCGCTTCGTGCTCACCGACCGGTTCGGCACGAAGTACTCCCTCGTGGTGGGCGAGGGGCTGCGCAAGGTCGAGGACCGGACGGGCGCCTCGGTGACCGTCTCCGAGACCGGCATCAGCTCCAGCTCCGGGCCGGTGGTGAGCATCGATCGCGATGCCGCCGGCCGGATCAGGACGGTCACGGACCCCGACGGCAAGGTCATCACCTACCGGTACGACGCGGCCGGGGACCTGGTCGAGATCATCGACCGCGACGGCACCACGATCGAGCTCAGGTATCGCGGGAACCACTACCTGGAGTCGGTGTCCCCCTCGGGACAGGCACCCCTGCGGACGATGGGCTACGGCGCCGACGGGCGCCTCGAGACGATCACGGACGGCGAGGGAAACACGGTCACGGTCGAGGCCGACCTCGGTGCTCGCACCGAGACCGTGTCGGGACCCGACCCTCGCCTGACCACGCGCCGGTTCTTCGACCCGCAGGGCAACACCACCCGGATCGACGAGATCTTCGGGGGCCGCACGCTGACCAGCAGGTACACCTACGACGACCTGGGGCTGGTGGAGGAGAGCACCGACCCGTTGGGGCACAGCTCCGTCGCGGACTACGACGCGAAGGGCAACCTGGTTCGACTCCAGGACCGGGACGGCGTCGTCACGACCATGGGGTACAACGCCTACGGGCAGCCGACGGACTACCGCGTCGACGGTGCCCTGAAGAACACGCTCACCTACGACCCCCTGACCGGCAACGTCGACCGGATCGACTACGGCACCTCCGGGCTCTGGGCCGAGTTCGACTACGACGCCCGCGGCCGGTTGACCTCGTCGCGCGACATCGGGGGCCGGACGGAGTCGGTGACCTACGGGCCGGACGGCCTTCCGGCCACCACCACGGACGCCATGGGGACCACCCGGGCCACGTGGACCGACGGCGGCAAGCTCGAGACCGTCACCGACCCTGCCGGCGCGACCACGCGGTACACCTACGACGACGGGGGCCGTGTCGCCTCGCTGACCGACCCGCTGGGGCACACCGTCCGCTTCACCTACGACGCGTTCGGGCGGGTGGACACCGAGACGGACGCGCTCGGCAAGGTCACCCGGCACACCTACGACGCGGCGGGCCGCCTCAGCACGACGCGGGACCGCACAGGGGTCCTGACCACCCTCACCTACGCGGCAGACGGCCAGGTCGCGCGACGCGAAGCCACCGACGGGACGTTCACCGCCTTCACCTACGACGCCCTCGGGCGGGTGGAGTCGGCCCGCAACAACGGCTCGACCCTCTCCTGGACCTGGGACGACGCGTCGAGGCCGCTGACCGAGACCCTGGCGGCCGCCGGGGTCGCTCCGGTCACCCTCAGTCGGGGGTGGACCGATGGCGGGCAGCTCTCGCGACTGCAGGATCCGTCGGGCACCACGACCTACGGCTACGACGGCCAGGGACGTCTGCGGTCCGTCGTGGACAGCCAAGGCGGCACGAGCACCTTGGCGTACGACGGTCTCGACCGGCTCACCACGCTCGCCCGGCCCAACGGTCTCACCACCACCTGGGGCCACGGGGACGGGACGATCGACTCCCAGATCACGTCGTCGGGCCAGCAGGTCGTGCACAGCATCATCACCGATCGCGATGCGGCGGGCTTCCCGGAGTCGGTCACCGACGCCACCGGCGTGCACACCTACGACCACGACGCCCTCGGCCGACTCGCGTCGGCCGACCACCCGACCGGAAGCGGCATCCCGGACGAGTCGTACACCTACGACGATGCGGGCAACCGCACCTCGTGGGCGGGCAACCCCTCCTCGGCGGTCTCCTACGACGCGGCCAACCGGCTTCTCGGGGACGGGCGCTACACGTACACGTACGACGACGAGGGCCGCATGGTGCGGCGCACCGAGCGTGGGACCGGCGTCGTCACCCGCTACACCTGGAACGCCGTCGGCGACCTGGTCGGAGTGACGCCGGCCGCCGGGCAGCCGGTCACCTACGCCTACGACGCCCTGGGTCGCCGGATCCGGACCTCGGTCGGCTCCGACGACGTCCGCTCGGTCTTCGCAGACGACAACCCGGTCCTGCGGTACGACGATGCGGGCGAGCTCGTCAGCCGCACGGTCAACGGACTCGGCGCGGACGGCGTCCTCGCCCAGGTGACGGACGGCACGGCGTCGTACCCGATCGCCGATCCGTCCGGCTCCGTGGTCGCCACGACGGACGCATCGGGCACGGTCGCGGAGACCTACGCGTTCGACAGCTTCGGTAACCCGGCCTCGGGGACCTCGGCGGCCGGCGGCTGGCACGGCTTCGACCGTGACCCCACCGGGATGTACGACGCCCGCGCTCGCACCTACGACCCGGGCACGGGGCGGTTCCTCTCCCAGGACCCGCTCCCCGCGGAGAACCTGTACCCCTACGCCGTCAACAGCCCGCTGCGGGTCAACGATCCGTCCGGACAGACCGCCATGGCCGAGTACGGCATGACGACCCAGAACTCGAGCCGGAACGCCCTGACGATCTGCACCCAGGGGAGCTTCTGGTCCTCGATGCTGATGGACACCGCGCTCGAGATCGGTCTCGCGGCGGCCGGGGTCGGTGGGGGCCCCGGGGGCCTGTACGCCTTCTGGGACGAAGGTGCGAAGAAGCCGTACGTGGGCCGCTCCGTCGACCTGATGCGGCGTCTCAACGAGCACCTCAGGGCGGGCCGGATCACCGACAAGTCGACCATCCACGTCCTCACCGGACTGGCGAAGGATGCGCTGCCCCAGGCCGAGCAGCTGGCGATCAGGGGGTGCAACGGCGGTGACGTCGCCAAGGGCGGAGCCAACGTCCTGGCCAACAAGATCAACGCCATCAACAAGTCGCGCCGCGACGCGCTCCAGGACACGCTGCAGACGTTGCTCGGCCTGTGACGTGTGGGTGGGCTGTGGGATCGTGCCGCACGTGAGCGCCCTGACCCCACGCCCCTTCCTGCGTCCCGACATCGAGCTGCAGGCAGCGATGCTCGAGGCCGGCGGCGAGTGGATCGTCGAGCCGGGTGCCGACCCGGCCGACGTGGTGCGCGAGGTGCGTGAGCGAGGCGTCCGGGCCTTGTCGGTCATGGGGCCCGACATCGGGGTCGTCCGGGATCTGCCTGACCTCGAGTTCCTCCGAGTGGGGGACTGTCGCGACGTGTCGCCGGCCCAGGGGCTCTCGCGCCTGCGCTCGTTCTCGGCCGTCAGCTGGCGTGGCCGGATCGACGCGTCGGCCTGGCCGGAGCTGACATGGTTCGGCGTCAGCGAGGTGTCGAAGGACGGGGGCGGGCTCGAGACCGTGGTGGGGCACGACGCCGTCCGGAGCCTGTGGCTGGGCCGCTTCCGAGACACCGACCTCACCTCCGTCACCGCGCCACGCCTCGTGGATCTGCACCTCGGCCCGGCGGCCGCGCTGGAGTCGCTCACCGGTCTCGAGCAGCACGCACAGCGTCTGGAGGTCCTGGACCTGCACTCGACGCCGTCGTTGACCTCCCTGGCCTCCTTGGCCGTCATGCAGCGGCTCGCCGTGCTCGGCATCGGTGGGGCGCGGCACGTCACGACGCTGGACGAGATCGCGCAGGCGCCTGCCCTCCGGTTCCTGAAGGTCGACGAGCTCAAGGGCGTCGAGTCACTTGACCCACTGTCCGGGCATCCGAGCCTCGAGTTCGTGGTCCTCGGACGGGTCCGCGACAAGGACCTCGGGCCGCTCCACGACCTTCCGCGACTCCGGCTCGTGACCGGCCCGCCTGGCGGGTGGAAGGGCGACATCCACGACCTTCCCTACATGCACGACATCGCCGAGGACGACGACAGGCAGGTCGAGTACGCCCGACTCGTCCTCCGCCTGTGAGAGGACGAGACATGGGTAGCTGGGGACTGGACCCCTTCGACAACGACGACGCCGGCGACTGGGCCTGGGCCCTCGAGGACGGCGCCGGTCCCGAAGCCGTGCGCGACGCACTCGCCGCAGCCGTCGCGCCGTCACCCGACGAGCTGACAGCGGCGCCCGCCGTGGCGGCGGCGGCGCTCGTGGCCGCCGCCCGGGGCGTGCCGGTGGTGCTCCCCGACGCCATGCGGGAGTGGCTGGCCGCGCAGCCGACCGCTGCGGTGGTCGCCCTGGCGACGGACGCGGTGGCGGCCCTGGACTCCGTGCTGGGTGCCTCGGAGCTCGCCGACACGTGGGACGAGCAGGGACCCGCATGGCGAGAGCAGACCGCCGCCCTGAGGGACGCCATCCAGGGCATCGCGTGAGCGACGAGAGGGACTGTCTTCACGAGATGGTCGCCACCCTCGAGCGGTGGCCTCGGGACCCCGGGCTCCGGTGGTTCTGCGGTACCGGCTGAGGGATCGGCGGCGGGTGACCTAGGATTGCGCCCGGTCCAGAAGCGGCCTTCTGATGCTGCGTCGATCGTGCTCGGCGCCGTCACCTGAAGGATCCCTTCCCATGCCTGATGACGTGCTGGCAGAAGCCCTTGCCCACGCCGCCCGCAGCCTGAACCGTGTCTCCTCCCTCGAGGAGACCCTCACCGAGATCGTGCGCACGGCCCGGCTGTCGGTGCCGGGCGCCGACCACGTGGGTGTGTCCCTGGCCCACCCCGACGGCAGGCTCGAGACGCTGGCGGCGACGAGCGACCGGGTGCGCGAGTTCGACGCCCTCCAGCACCGCCTCCGCGAGGGGCCGTGCGTGTTCGCCGGCGAGGCCGACACCGTCGTGCACGTGCCCGTCGTCCGGACGGAGCGACGCTGGCCGGCGTACATGGCCGAGGCGCACCGACGCGGCCTGCGCTCGCAGATCGGCGTGCGCCTGTACGCCGAGCGCCAGGGGCAGTCCTCGCTCAACATCTACTCCGAGCAGGAGGACGGTCTGGACGACGCCAGCGCGCAGGCCGCCGACCTGTTCGCCGCCCAGGCCGCGCTGGCCATGGGCAAGGCGCGCGCGATCGACCAGCTCCAGGAGGGGATGCGCAGCCGCCAGCGGATCGGCGTGGCCGTGGGCCTGCTGATGCACCGCTACGAGACGTCGGAGGAGCGGGCCTTCGCCTTCCTGGTCCGGGCCTCCTCGCACGGGAACGTCAAGCTGCGCGACGTCGCAGCGGAGGTGGTCCGAGAGTTCCAGCTGGGCCTCGACGAACAACCGGGCGCCTAGGGAAATGGTCCGGTCCCCGTCCCAACGGGTGTGGCGTTCCCGGGCCCCGGGCCCCGATGATGGGGAGGGACGCACCCGACCAGTGCGAGGAGGCCAGATGCATTTCCTGCCCCGCACCCAGGAGGCGCTGGACGAGTACCTCAGCCTCGCCGACCCCGAGCTCGAGATGTCCCTCATGACGATGGGTGACTCGGCGGCTCGGATCGTCCCGGAGTGCGTCGGCCTGAGCCTGACCCTCTACGACGAGGACCTGACCTTCACGCTGGTCGCACCCGACCTCCCGGACGCGGAGCTCGAGGCGCGACAGGATGTCGACGAGGGCCCCCAGGTGCCGGTGGTGCACGACGACGCCGGACCGGCCGGGACGGTGGGAGAGCTTCTCGACGAGGAGCGGTGGGCCTTCTTCGCGCGAGCGGGCGCGGCCGCCGGGGTGGCGAGCAGCCTGTCCCTGCCGGTGCTAGAGCGCGGTCGCGTCGTGGGAGGCATCAATCTCTACGCGTCCTCGTCCGACGCCTTCGCCGGGCACCACGGCGACCTCGCCTCGGCGCTGGGCGCGTCCGCCTCCGGCGCAGTCACCAATGCCGACCTCCCCTTCGCGACGCGGCTGCGGGCCGAGCAGGCCCCCCGGCAGCTGCGCGAGCAGCAGGCGGTGGAGGTCGGGGTGGGGATCCTGGCTGCCCGGGAGGGGGTCACCGTGGAGGCTGCTCGCGACCGGCTCCGTGACGCGGCCGTGCGAGCAGGCATCACCGAGCTGCAGGCCGCCCTGGTGCTGATCAACGTCCACCGCACCTGATTCGGTCCGGTACGCCGCGCGCATGCGGACGCGCCCGCCTGGGTACTCGAGGTCATGCTCCCTCTCACCAACGGCACGTCGGTGCCCCTGCGGGTGGCGGTCGTGGACGACAGCGAGCTCGTGGTGCACGGGTTGTCGTCGATGCTCGCCGAGCACTCCGCCGACGTGGTGCTGGTGCCCTTCTCCTCGGGAGGCACTCCGGAGGCGTCGCCCGACCTGACCCTCTACGACCCGGCGTACGTCCTGCGTCGCAGCGTGCGTACGGGCACCCCCAGTGCGCCGGCGACCCCGGGACGGTCGCGCATGGTCGCCTACAGCTGGGACTGCTCGCGCGCGGCGGTCTCCACCGAGCTGGCCCGCGGTGCCGCCGGCTACGTCGGCAAGCGGGTGCCGGCCGACCGGTTGGTCCGCGACCTGGTCCGCATCGGATCGGGGCGCGTGGTCATCGACGTCGGCGGTGCGGAGGGACATCTCGAGGAGGCGCCGGCCACTCCCGAGTGGCCCCTGACCCCTCGGGAGACCGTGGTGCTGGGTCTCATCACCAGCGGGCGGTCCAACCGCGAGATCGCCGATGAGACGCGGTTGAGCATCAACTCCATCAAGTCCTACATCCGGGCCACCTACGCGAAGATCGACGTGGCCTCCCGCTCCCAGGCAGTGTTGTGGGGCGTGCAGCACGGACTCCTGGTCCGGGCCGTCGACGACCACGGGGGTGCCGACGGCCCGGCCCGGGCTCTGGAACCGCCGCCCCGTGCGGCCGCCCGGAGGGGCTGAGCGCTCAGGCGGCCGGTGCGCGATCGGCGAGGAGCCTGCGGAGATCGTCCAGGATGCGCGTCAGCGTGCGCGAGACCTGGGACTGGGTGACGCCCACGACCTGGGCGATCTCGGCCTGCGTGCGGTCCTCGAAGAAGCGCATCCGCAGGACCTGCCGATCGCGTGCGTCGAGCGAGCGCAGCAGGGGACCGAGCACCAGCCGGGCCTCCACCAGGCCCTGCGAACCGTCCTCGACCGCCAGCAGGTCGAGCAGCGGCGACGTCCCGTCCGGTACCGCTGCGTCCAGGGAGGCAGCGACGAAGCACCCGTCCGCGGTCAGCGCCTCGAGCACCGAGGGCTCGGGCTCGTCGAGGTGCGCGGCCAGCTGGGCCGGGGTGGGGAGCCGGCCGAGGGCCAGGGCCAGCTCGGACTCCGCCGTGGCGATCCTCGCCTGCAGCTCCTGGACGCGGCGCGGGGGCCGCACCATCCAGCACGCGTCGCGGAAGTGCCGGCGTACCTCTCCCCGGATGGTCGGGACCGCGAAGGCGAGGAAGTCGTGGCCCTCGTCGGGATCGAAGCGTCCGGCCGCCTTGACCAGCCCGAGGTAGGCCACCTGCTCGAGGTCCTCACGGCTCACGCCCCGGTGGCGGTAGCGGGCGGCGATCGAGCGGGCGACACCCAGGTGGGTCTCGATGAGCTCGTCGGGCGGCGTGCGGCGGCTGCGCGGGGCGGGGACGAGCGAGATGGCGACCACGGTGACACGCCTCGTTCCGGGAGGAAGGGCACTTGCCGTGGTCTCCAGCAAGGACTTGTCGGGACGCTAGTCACGTCGCCCCGGACCCGTCAACGGATCGGCACCGCCTCCCGCGCAGGACCTCACCCCTAGGGAGGTGATCGCCCGTCGTCACGGCCGAGGATCAGGCGCGGGCGTGGACCTCGTTGGCCCGGTCGACCACCTCGCGGGCCACGTCACGCAGCTTGACGTTGCCGGTCGAGGAGGCCCGCACGAGGAATCCGAAGGCCCGGTCCTCGTCGACGGCGTAGCGCTCCATGACCAGCCCGATGGCCTGGCCGATGACCTTGCGCGAGTCGAGCGCCTCGTGCAGCTGGGCCTCCCGGCGGGCCCGTCCGAGGGCCAGGGCGGCGTGGGCGGCGAAGAGCTCGGCGGCCTCGAGGGCGTCGGGGTGGATGGATGTCGACTCGGTGGCGTACATGTTGAGCGCCCCGATCGTGTGGTCCTCGTGGTAGAGCCGCACGGCCATCTGGGCCCGCAGCCCGGCGGCGACGGCGGGTGGCGTGTAGCGGGGCCACCGGTGGTCGTGGCGGATGTCGTCGACCACCACCACCGGGTGGTCGCGCATCGCGCTCACGCAGGGCCCCTCGCGCAGCTCGTACTGGAGGCCGTCGAGGTCCCAGACGAGCCGTCCGGTGGCTGCCCGGGTCTCGATCTCGCCGTTGCGGTGGATGACGCTGATCCCGACCTGGTCGATGTCGGGCACCGAGACGGCGGCCGCCGCCGCGATGGCGGCGAGGGTGTCCTCGACCGACGAGGAGCCGTCGATCATGCGAGCAGCCTCGGCCAGTGCGACGGCCAGGCTCGGTCGGGTCTTGTCCACGTGGAACCTCCGGAGAGGGGACCTCCGAGGCTACTCCGGTCGCGGGTCCGTGGGGATGCCCGACCGGGTGGGTCAGGCGTAGCGCGCGGCGGCGGTGGCCGCGCGGGCGCCGTACCCGCCACCGAACATGCACGCATGGGCCAGCAGCGGGAAGATCTGGTGCAGCGACAGCCGGTCCTCCCACCCGTCGGCCAGCGGCGCGGCCTCGTCGTACGACTGCACGACGCGCTGCAGGTGCGGCAGCCCGAAGAGGTGCAGCATGGCGATGTCGACCTCCCGGTGCCCGGCGTAGGCCGCGGGGTCGATGACGTGGACGGCGTCCGCGCTCCACAGGCAGTTGCCGTTCCACAGGTCGCCGTGCAGGCGCGACGGCGGCTCCTCGGGGACGAGCCCCGGCAGCCGGCCCACGACGGACTCGACCGTCCGGGCGTCCTCCGGGGTGATGGCGTCGCGGTCCCGCGCGAGCTTGAGGTAGGGCAGGATCCGGCGCACGGCGTAGAACTCCGGCCACGTGGGGCTGGTCCGGTTGGGCATCGGCAGCCGGCCGATGAAGCCGTCCCGCTCCGCGCCGTACGCCGCCCCGCCGGCGGCGTGGGTGGTCGCCAGGGCCTGGCCGAACGCGATGGCGGACTCCAGCCCCTGCTTGGCCGAGGGCTCGACCCACGCGAGGATCAGGCACTCGGCATCGACGGCCAGGACGGGCGGGACCGGGACGCCGCCCTCGACCTCGGCCAACCAGCGCAACCCGGCCGCCTCGGCCTCGAAGAAGCCGGCCGGCGCGTGGGGCAGCGTCTTCATGAGCGCGGTGGTGCCGTTGGAC
>NZ_JBFUKA010000065.1:0-26684 GCF_056401085.1 Nocardioides sp. P4_G4 | reverse complement strand
CCACACCGGCGCCTGCACGAGCACGCGCAGCAGGCAGGGCAGCACCAGCATCCAGGTCAGCAGCGAGCACAGCCGGACGACCTGCTTGTCCCGGTGCCACGCCGTCGCGTCCCCGGTCACGCTGCCGACCATGAATCCGACGAGCGGCCAGCCGATGAGGCAGGTGAGGGCCAGCACCACGGTGTAGGCGGAGTTGTAGAGGATGCCGGGCAGGAAGTAGGCGAGCGCCTGGTCGTCGGCGCTGCCGCCGGCCGCGGCGGATCGCTGCACGAAGAACCAGCCGATGCCGATGCCCACCAGGGCGTTGACGACGAACTGGACGCTGGAGCGCTGGACCAGGCGGGCGACGAGGAGCACCAGCGCCGCGCCGACGCTGACGCCCACCGCGAGCTGGAGCTCGCGGGTGGTCAGCCACAGCACCGTGAAGACGATGGTGGGCACGGCCGCCTCGATCATGCCGCGGCGACCCCCGAGGGCCTGGGAGAGCTGGCGGCGCACGACCTCCTCGACGGTCTCCACCGAGGCGGTCGGGTGGGGCTCGGTCACGGGATCAGCTCGTAGCGCGGGTTGAAGAGGACGCGGTGACCCGTCGCGGCGCCGATCCGGCCCTCGACGTACATGGCACGTCCCGGCCCCACGCCGGCGATCCGGCGCCGACCCAGCCAGACGAGCAGGATCACCCCGGTGCCGTCGTCGAGCTCGGCCTCGAGGGCCGGAACCCCGCCGCGCGGGCGCAGGGTGACGGTCTTGATGGTGCCGCGCAGCCGGACGCGCTCCCGGTCCGGGGCGTCCGCGATGCAGCTCTCGCCGGCCGCGCCCGCGTGCGTCTTGCGCAGGTCACGGGCGTGCTGGTCCTCGGTGTCCGCCCAGCGCGAGAGGCTGCGGCGCAGCCGGCTGCGGTGCGGTGTGGGGCCGGTGGTGTCGGGCATGGCGCTCAGGTCACCCGTCGGGCCTGCTCGGGCAGCACCACGGGCAACGGCTCGCCGACGGGCATGGCGGTGGTGCCGCGGCGTACGACGACCTGGGCGAGCGCGTCCTCCCACTCGCCGGAGGCGTCGGGCTCGAGGGCAGGACGGCCGAGCAGCGAGGCACGGAGCATCCACCGGTCGCCGTTGACCCCGATGATGCGCGAGGGCTGGGTGGCCGCCGCGCCGTCGGGACGCTGGACCGGCACCTGGCACAGCAGCTCGGTGCCGAAGCGGCCCTCACGCTCGGTCGTGGTGCCGCCGCGGGCGGCGATGTCTGCGGCGATCTGCGGGCGCACGGTGGACCAGAGGTCCCCGTGGCGGGGGGCGGCGAACGCCTGGAACTCCAGCGCGCCGTCGGGGCCCGCGAGCATCACGGCCTGCACGGTCCCGGTCGGCTCGTCGACCTGGAGCCGCAGCTCGCGGCCGGGGCTGGGGGCGACCAGCAAGGAGCCCAGGTCGACCCGCTCGACGCCGTCGCCGGCGACCTCGGACTCGTCGAAGGGTCCGGTGCCGGTGGGCGCAGGGGTGGCGTCGACGACCGGGTCGGACCCGTCCGTCGCCTGCGTGGGCTCGCCCTTGCGGCGGAACTTCACGAACAATCACTCCTTCATGACGAGCAGCCTCGCTGCTCGTGGGAACCGAGGCGAGCGGTCAGGACCGACCGAACCCTCCTGTAGAACCGTAGCCCCCTTCTCCGCGCACCGAGTCAGGGAGTTGCCCGACCTCCACGAAGCGGGCCCGCTCCACCCGCTGGATCACCAGCTGCGCGATCCGGTCCCCCCGTCGCAGCTCCACCGCCGTGACCGGGTCGTGGTTGATGAGCATCACCTTGACCTCGCCGCGGTAGCCCGCATCGACCGTGCCCGGGGTGTTGACGATCGAGAGCCCGTGGCGGGCAGCGAGCCCCGAGCGCGGGTGGACCAGCGCGACGTACCCCTCGGGCAGGGCGATGCCGATGCCCGTGGGCACCAGGGCCCGCTCCCCCGGCGCGAGGGACACGTCGACGGTGGTGCGCAGGTCCGCTCCCGCGTCACCGGGATGGGCGTAGGCCGGCACGGGCAGGTCGGCGTCCAGGCGCACGATCGCGACCTCGAGGTCGGGGGGCAGCGATGGGTTGGGCACGGGCGGTGAATCTACCCGTCGGGGAGCCGCCTAGGCTCTGCGCCGTGGAGTACGCGGAACGACTGGGTGTCCCGCTGCGCTGGTGGGTGCAGGGGACCATGCTGGTGGCCACGCTGTGGCTGGCCGTGGTGGTCGCGACCCCACCTGCCGTGGCGTGGGTCGTCACGGCCATCGCCCTGGCCGGGCTCGCCCTGGTCTTCCTGACCTACGGCTCCGCCCGGGTCAGCGTCTCGGAGGGTCGCCTCCACGCCGGCAAGGCGCGCATCGGCCTCGAGCACGTCGGCGAGGTCGCCACGCTCGACGCCGACGCCATGCGCCGCCAGGCCGGCCAGGACGCCGACGCCCGCGCCTTCCTGCTGCTGCGTCCCTACCTCAAGCGCGGGGTCCGCGTGGAGATCACCGACCCCGCCGACCCGGCGCCGTACTGGCTGATCAGCTCCCGCCGCCCGGAGCGGTTGGCCGCGGCGCTCATGGGAAGCCGGTCCGCTGGGTAGGGTGCCGACATGGCATCCAGCAACAGCAAGGTCTGGTCGGTCTTCTCCCTCGCAGCTGCCCTCGGCGCGGCTGCCGTGGCCAAGAAGGGGCTCAACACCACGTGGCGGGCCGCGACCGGCAAGAACCCCCCGGCCAACCCGGCGGACCCCGACGTCGACGTGTGGGAGGCCGTGGCGTGGGCCGCGGCGAGCGGCACGCTCATCGCGATCGCACGCATGCTGGCCACCCGCCGGGCGGCCAACTACTACGCGAAGTCCACCGGCCACCTGCCCCCCGGCCTCCAGAAGGACGATCAGGACGCCGACAAGGCGCCGACCCCCACCAGCTGACCCGACCCTGCCCGCGTGCCGGCAACGCCCGCCGCAGGCGCACGAAAGGCCGCGGACCCCCGAGGGGTCCGCGGCCTTCGACGTGTGTAGTGCTGCCGTGACTCAGATGCAGTCGCGGCAGATCAGCTTCTTCTCGTCCGCGAGCTGCGAACGGTGGTGGACCAGGAAGCAGCTCATGCAGGTGAACTCGTCCTCCTGCCGGGGCATCACCTCGACGGCGAGCTCCTCGTGCGACAGGTCAGCCCCTGGCAGCTCGAAGGACTCGGCCGCTTCGGCCTCGTCCTCGTCGACCTTGCCCGAGTTCTTGTCGTGCCGTCGCGCCTTGAGCTCTTCGATGCTCTCTTCGCTCTGGTCCTCTTCGGTCTTGCGTGGCGCGTCGTAGTCAGTAGCCATTGCTCTCTCTCCCATGCCGAGCGATCCACGGCGTCAGCGCGAAATTGGATCGTTCATCCTCTTCGTCGCGGGGTGGATTGTGYACCATGACGGGCACTTGCGCCACGCCGGTCCGGACGTGTCGCCGCAACGCCCCCTGCCGCGCTGGTATTCCCCCGCCCCCTCAGCCCTCGGCGGCCACGAACCCCGCCGACCGCAGCGCGGACACGAACTCCTCCCAACCGGCGGCCGGGGCGGCCGCGATCACCGAGCGATCCGGCCAGTCGGGATCGGCCTCCACCTGGGCCCGTACAGGCGCGAGATGGTCGCTCATCCGGCCCGGCAGGCGGGCGAACACCGCTCCCGCCTCGGCCGCGACGAGGGATCCGGCGGCCCAGTCCCAGCGGGCCGGCCCCTCCTCGACGTAGGCGTCCGCGCTGCCGTCGGCGACGTGGCACAGGTCCAGGGAGCAGGAGCCCATGCGACGAACGTCACGTACGCGGGGCAGCAGCGCCGCCACCGACGCGGCCTGGTGCGCCCGGGTCTCGGCGCGGTACCCGAACCCGGTGAGCACGAGGCTCTCGGCCAGGGGCGGTGTCGTCCGGACCGTGATGGGGGCGCCGTCGCGGGTCGCCCCGTGACCCAGGGCTGCGGCGTACTCGACACCGGTCGGGATGGTGACGACGACGCCGGCGAGGATCTCCTCGTCGACCTCGGCGGCGACCGACACCGCGCAGTCGGGAAGCCCGTAGAGGTAGTTGACTGTGCCGTCGATCGGGTCCACGACCCAGCGGACCCCGCTGGTGCCGGGGTGGTCGTCGCCCTCCTCCCCCAGGATCGCGTCGTCGGGACGCTGCTCGAGGAGGCGCCGCCGGATGAGCGCCTCGACCGCACGGTCGGCCTCGGTCACGACGTCGACGGCACTGGACTTGGTGTCGGCCACGTCGATGCCCGCGGCCCGCATGCGTCGCGCCAGCTCGGCGCCCTCGCGCGCGACCGAGGATGCGACGTCGCGGAGCGCCACCGGGTCGTGGGTCATGCGCCTGCCCCGCAGAGGGCGGGACGCTCGCCGCGGGGGTTGGGGCAGCAGCCGGGGGCACAGATCTCGCGCCAGGCGGGCTGGTCCCCGACGGTGCTCCGGGTGACCTCCTCGCCCCGCTCGACGGCCGCCCGCTCGACCAGCAGGTCGCGCACCATCGTGACGAAGCGCGGGTCGATGCCGGGGGTGGCTGCGCGCACGGCCTCGAGCCCGACCTTCTCCGCGGTCGCCATGGCCTCGGTGTCGAGGTCGTAGATGACCTCCATGTGGTCGGAGACGAAGCCGACCGGGATCATCACCACCGCGGTGACGCCTCGCTTGGCCAGGTCCTCGAGGTGGTCGTTCACGTCCGGCTCGAGCCACGGGATGCTCGGCGAGCCGGAGCGCGAGCAGTAGACGAGCTCGTGCTTGTGCCGGCGGCCGGTCTCCTGGCGCACCCGGGCGGTGACCTCCTCGGCGACGGCGAGGTGCTGGCGCACGTAGGCGTTGCCACCCTCCAGCGGCGGTCCGCTGGTCTCGGCCATCGCGGTGGGGATGGAGTGGGTGACGAAGACCAGCTCGGCCCCCTCGCGCACGGCGTCGGGGAGGTCGGCCATCGCGGTCAGGGTGGCGTCGACGACCGGCTCCACGAAGCCCGGGTGGTTGAAGTACTGCCGCAGGCGGTCCAGCCGGGGCGCCCCCTCGACCTCCGCGACCGCGTCGGCGAGGTTCTCGCGGTACTGCCGGCACGAGGAGTACGACGAGTAGGCCGACGTGGTGATGACCGCGGCCCGCTGGATGCCGTCGTCGCGCATCTGGCGCAGCGTGTCGGCGAGGTAGGGGTCCCAGTTGCGGTTGCCCCAGTAGACCGGCAGGTCGATGCCGCTGCCGGACAGGTCCTCGCGGATCGCGGCGAGCAGCTCGCGGTTCTGGTCGTTGATCGGGCTGCGTCCGCCGAACAGGAAGTAGTGCTCGCCCACCTCCTCCAGGCGCTCGCGCGGGATGCCACGGCCCCGCGTGACGTTCTCGAGGAAGGGGACGACGTCCTCCGGCTTCTCCGGGCCGCCGAAGGACAGGAGCAGGAGGGCGTCGTACGGCGACACGTCGGGATTCATGCCGCCAGCCTACGGAGGCCTAGCATCCGAGACGATGTTCGAGTCCTACCGCCGGGTGCTGTCCCGGCCCGGCGCGCTGCGCTTCAGCTCCGCCGGGCTGCTGGCCCGGCTGCCCATCTCGATGGTGACCCTGGGCGTGGTGCTGCTCGTCGAGAGCCGGACCGGCTCCTACGGGCAGGCCGGCATCGTCTCCGGGGTCGTGGTGCTCGGCGAGGCCGCCTGCGCCGTGATGCACGGGCGGCTGGTCGACGGCTACGGCCAGGGGCGGGTCCTCCCGCTGGCCATCACCGGCTTCGCGGTGTCCATGGCCCTGCTCGTCTCCTCGGTGACCAACGACTGGGCGATGCCCCTCACCTACGTGTTCGCCGCACTCACCGGCGCCTTCCTCCCCCAGGTCGGTGCGTGCGTGCGGACACGCTGGTCGCACCTGCTCGACCGTCCGCGCGACGTGCAGACGGCGTACGCCCTCGAGTCGGTGCTCGACGAGGTCGTCTTCGTCATCGGACCGGTGCTGGCCACGATGCTGGCCACCCTGTGGCACCCGGTGGCCGGGCTGGTGGTCGCCACGACCGCGGGCCTGGTCGGGACCTACGCCTTGGCCGCCCAGAAGGCCACCGAGCCGCCGTCGGGTCGCCACCGTGACGGGTCCGCTCGCCCCCCGATGCCGTGGCGGACCGTGCTGCCCCTCGGGCTGGTGTGCCTGGCCCTCGGAGCACTCTTCGGGTCCGCGGAGGTCACCACCGTCGCCTTCGCCGAGGAGACCGGCTCCCGCGCCGTCTCGGGCTGGCTGCTCGCCACGTGGGCGCTGGGCAGCATGCTCGCCGGCATCGTGACGGGCGCCGTCGTGTGGCGGCGCGGCCCCGCGGTCCGCGTCCGCTGGGGCTCGTTCGCGATGATGCTCGCGATGGTGCCGCCCGTGCTGGTCGAGGGCTTCCCGCTGATGTTCCTCGCCCTGCTGGTGGGCGGCTGCTCGATCGCCCCCACCCTCATCGCCACGATGTCGCTGACCGAGCAGACCGTGCCCCACGGCCGGCTGACCGAGGGCATGGCCGTCCTGCACACCGGGCTGATGGCGGGTGTCGCGCCGGGCGCGGCTGCGGCCGGCTTCGTGGTCGACCACCACGGCGCGTCCGCGGCCTACCTGGTCGCCGTCGCCGCCGGGCTCGTCGCCGTCGTGGGAGCGCAGGGCACGCGCACCCGATCCGGCGCCGCCGTCCGATCCACKGTCTAGCCTTCCGCGTGGGACCGACCGCGCACGACCAGGAGGACCGATGACGACCGCCTTCACCACCCGCTGGCAGAACTGGGCACGCACCGAGTCGGCGACGCCCGCGCGGGTGACCACGCCGGCCGACACCGCCGCCGTGGTCCGCGAGGTGCACGCGGCCCGCGAGCGGGGCGGCCGGGTCAAGATGGTCGGCAGCGGTCACAGCTTCACCGGCATCGCGGTCGCCGCCGACGGCCTCCTGCGGCCCGACGCGCTCAGCGGCATCCTCGCCGTCGACCGCGACGCGATGACCGTGACCGCGGCCGCCGGCACCCCGCTGCACGAGCTCAACGCCCGTCTGGCCGGCCTCGGGCTGTCGCTGCACAACATGGGCGACATCGACGCGCAGACCCTCGCCGGGGCCACCTCGACCGGCACCCACGGGACCGGCGGCGTGGTGGCGTCACTGGCCGCCCAGATCGCCGGGTTCGAGATCGTCACGGGCACCGGTGAGGTGCTGCGGGTGAGCGCCGAGGAGCACCCCGAGGTCTTCGCCGCCGGCCGGGTCGGGCTCGGTGCCCTGGGGGTGCTCACCTCGATCACGTTCCACGTCGAGCCCCTCTTCGCCCTCGAGGCGCACGAGCGGCCGATGTCCTGGGACGAGGCGCTGTCGTCGTACGACGAGCTGGTCGCGTCGCACCACCACGTCGACATGTACTGGTTCCCCCACACGGACCGGATGATGACCAAGACCAACGACCGGCTCGCCGACCTCGACGCCGCCGAGCCGCTCCCCCGCTGGCGCGGATGGCTGGACGACGAGCTGCTCTCCAACTCCGTGTTCGGAGCCCTCACCGCGGCGGCCAACCGGGCCCCGGGCGTCATCCCCCGGCTCAACCGCTTCAGCGCCGTCGCGCTGTCGGAGCGGCGCTACTCCGACGTCGCCCACCGGGTCTTCACCACCCCGCGCACGGTCCGCTTCAAGGAGATGGAGTACGCCGTCCCGCGCGAGGTCGGCCTCGACGTGCTGCGCGAGGTGCGCCGCGAGGTGGACGCATCCGACTGGAGGGTGAGCTTCCCGGTGGAGATCCGCACCGCGCCGGCGGACGACATCACTCTGTCGACCGCCTCGGGTCGCGACTCGCTCTACCTCGCCTTCCACGTGCACGCCGGCGCCGACCACCGGTCCTACTTCGCCGGGGTGGAGACCGTGCTCCGAGCCGCTGGCGGTCGCCCCCACTGGGGCAAGATGCACACCCGCAGTGCCGCCGACCTCGCGCCGGCCTACCCCCGCTTCGACGAGTTCGTCGCGCTGCGCGACCGGCTCGACCCGGACCGGGTCCTGACCAACGACCACCTCGACCGGCTGCTGGGCTGAGCGAGCTGCCGGGTCGGCTCAGACGTTGGCCGGCCCGTGCGGCAGCGGGGCCCGCCAGTCGAGCACCATCGCCAGCAGGCGCAGCACGAGGCAGACCCCGGCCGCGGCGAGCACGACGAGACCCAGCGACAGCGACACCCGGTCCAGCAGCACGGCCATCGCCGCGCCGACCAGCGCCGGCGTGCCGTACAGGGTGCCGTTGAAGACCAGCGGGGGCCGGCTCGCCAGGACGTCGCGCACCATGCCGCCGCCGATCCCGGTGACCATGCCCATCAGCGCGGCCGGCACCGGCCCGAGTCCGTACTCGACGGCCTTGAGGGCACCCACCACGCAGAACAGGGACAGGCCGAAGGCGTCGAAGACGTCGATGACCCGCTCCATCCGGCCCACCGTGGGGTGGAAGAAGAAGGTGAGCAGCCCGGCCACCACCGGGACGACCAGGTAGCGCCAGTCCACCAGCGCCGCGGGCGGCGTGGCGTCGATGAGGACGTCGCGCAGGAACCCTCCCCCCAGGCCCGTGGTGCCGGCCAGCACCAGCGCACCGAAGAGGTCGAAGTCGCGACGGACCGCCACCAGGGCGCCGGAGATCGCGAAGACGAAGATCCCGAGCAGGTCGACGACCACGAGGATGTCGGGCGGGTCGCTGACGGGCACGGCTGCAACCTATCGAGACCGCCGCGTGAGGGATCCGGCGGGCGCGCCGCACACCTAGCCGTGCCCCGCGTCCGCGCTGGCGTAGGCTCGGACGCACCGAACCGCCACCGCTTCAAGGAGTCCAGCACCGATGGCCCACCTCACGCTCGCGGGACTGAGCGAGGACGGCAAGCGGCTGCTCCTGGTGGGGGACAACGGCGACGAGCACACCCTCGACGTCGACCACGCTCTTCGCGCCGCGCTCCGCGGCGAGCACGCCCGCCCCGGCCAGTTGGAGATCACCATGGACTCAGCCCTCCGCCCCCGCGACATCCAGGCCCGTATCCGGGCCGGCGAGTCCGCCGAGGCCGTGGCCGAGGCCGCTCGGACGACGCTCGAGAAGATCATGCCGTTCGCCGCCCCCGTGCTGGCCGAGCGGGCGCACGTGGCCCAGCGCGCGCAGCTCTCCTCCGTACGCCGCCGCTCCGGCGACACCGGGGCTCGCACCCTCGGCGAGGCCGTCGCCGCCCAGCTGCGCGCGGTCGGCGTCGACGCCTCCGCCGTCGAGTGGGACGCCTGGCGACGCGAGGACGGCCGGTGGACGCTCACCGGCGACGTCACGGCCCCCCGCCACACCGGCACGGCCACGTTCGCCTTCGACGTCCGCGGCAACTTCGTCACCCTCGAGGACGACCACGCGCGCTGGCTGGTCGGCGAGCAGCCGACCGCGCCCGCGCCGGCCGCCCCCGCCGAGGAGCGCTCCTCGAGCCGCGACGACCTGCAGCAGGCCCGCCAGCGGCGGCTCTCCTCGGTCGCCCCGGACGAGCTCCCGCTCGGCGAGGACGCCATCGAGATGGTGCACGACGCCGAGCCCGACGCCCCGTCCGCAGTCGAGACCACGATGGACCTCTCCGGGACCGCGGGACTGGGCGCCGACCAGCCGCTCGAGGCCTTCCTCGACGACCCCGCCCCGGACCCGGCGGCTCCTGCCGCACCGGAGGTGCCTGAGCAGGCGGAGCAGGCCGAGAAGCCCGCCGCCGAGGAGGAGGATCGCCCGGCACGTCGCCCCGCTCGCAAGGGCCGTGGCCGCGCCTCCGTCCCCAGCTGGGACGAGATCATGTTCGGCGGGGGCAAGTCCGACTGACCGAGTAGTGTCCGGTCGCATGTCGTACTTCGTGACCGGCGCCACAGGATTCATCGGCCGCCACCTCGTCGAGGAGCTCCTCGACCACCGCGAGGGCGCCGTCTTCGTCCTGGTCCGGGAGGGCTCGCGGGCCCGTGTCGAGGCGCTGATGCGACGCTGGGACGATCCTCGTGTCGTCCCTGTCACCGGTGACCTCGGCGAGCCCGCGCTGGGCGTCGACCCGGCCTGGGTCGCCGAGCACGCCGGGCAGGTCGAGCACGTGTTCCACCTCGCCGCGATCTACGACATGACGGCGGACGAGGCGACCAACGACGCAATGAACGTCGACGGCACCCGGCACGCCCTCGCGCTGGCCGAGGCCCTCGACGCCGGCTGCTTCCACCAGGTCTCCAGCGTGGCCGCCGCGGGCGACTTCCGCGGGGTCTTCGACGAGACCATGTTCGCCCAGGGACAGCACCTGCCCTCGGCCTACCACCGTACGAAGTACGAGTCCGAGCGGATCGTTCGCGAGGAGTCGACGGTCCCGTGGCGGGTCTACCGGCCGGCGATCGTGGTCGGGCACTCCCAGACCGGGGCGATGGACAAGGTCGACGGTCCCTACTACTTCTTCCCTCTTCTCAAGCTGCTGCGCGACTCGCTCCCCGCCTGGCTCCCCCTGGTGGGGGTCGACCTCGGCGACACCAACGTCGTCCCGGTGGACTACGTCGCCTCGGCGATGGACCACCTCGCCCACCTGCCCGACCGTGACGGCGAGGCGTTCCACCTCGTCAACCCCGAGCCCCAGGCGGTCGTCGACGTCATCAACCTCATCTGCGCCGCCGCCGGCGCCCCGCGGTTCGCGACCCCGATCGACCGCCACGTCACCTCGGCCGGACCGCTCGGCCTGGTCCCCCGCGCCCTGCGTCCCTCGACCCTGGTCGCGGCCGCGGTCCGGTCGGCCCCGGGACGACTGCTGCTCGACCAGACACTGGGGCGCGCCGGGATCCCGGCCGAGGTGCTCGGCCACGCGAGCTTCACGGCGACCTTCGACTCACGGCGTACCGAGAAGGCACTCGCCGGGTCCGGCATCTCGGTGCCCGACCTGGAGTCCTACGCCCGCACGCTGTGGGGCTACTGGGAGGACCACCTCGACGGCGCCACCGGGCGCGACCGTGCCACCCGCGCCGCCCTGCAGGGCAAGCACGTGGTCATCACCGGCGCCTCGTCCGGGATCGGCCAGGTCACCGCGCTCAAGGTCGCCCAGGCCGGCGGCATCCCGGTGCTCGTCGCCCGGGGCAAGGACAAGCTCGAGGAGACCCGGGCGATGATCGAGATGCGCGGCGGCCAGGCCCACGTCTACTGCTGCGACCTCTCCGACCTCGAGGCGATCGACCGGCTCTGCGAGCAGCTGGCCGCGGACCTGCCCTCGGTCGACTTCATCATCAACAACGCCGGTCGCTCCATCCGCCGGTCGCTGCGTCTCTCGCAGGACCGCTTCCACGACTTCGAGCGCACCATGCAGCTCAACTACTTCGGTGCGGTCCGGCTGGTGATGGGGCTGATGCCCGTCATGCAGGCGCAGAAGTCCGGCCACGTGGTCAACGTCAGCTCCATCGGCGTGCAGACCAACCCACCGCGCTTCTCGGCGTACGTCGCGTCCAAGTCCGCCCTGGACTCGTGGTCCAACGTCGTGGCCAGCGAGGTGGTGGGCAACGGCATCACCTTCACCAACATCCACATGCCGCTGGTGCGGACGCCGATGATCGCCCCGACCAAGCTCTACGACAAGTTCCCCACCATCAGCCCCGCCCAGGCCGCCGACGTCCTCGTCCGGGCGATGGTGGAGCGCCCGCACGAGATCAACACGGCGCTGGGCAACGTCGGCGCGATCGCGCACACGATCGCCCCCAAGGCGACCTTCCGGCTGCTCAACATGGCCTACCAGGTGTTCCCGGACTCGGCGGCGGCCAAGGGCCAGGCGTCCGAGCCCGGCACCCGGGAGTCCGAGCAGATCATGCTGGCCAAGGTGTTCAAGGGCGTGCACTGGTAGACAACGCAGGTGCAGATCACCTCCCTCGGCGTCCACCCCGTCAAGAGCACCGCGATCCGGCGGGTCGCCCGCGCTCGGGTGCTCCCCCGCGGCCTGGGGGACGACCGGTCGTGGGTGGTCGTGGACGACGAGGGCGTGCTCGTCTCGGCGCGCGAGGAGCACGGGCTGTTCTCGCTCACCGCCGACACGCCCCGCACCGACCCCGGTCTCGACCGGGACCTCCGGCTGCGGGCGAGGGGTCTGCCGGACCTGACGCTCGACCACCCCGACGGCGACGTGGTGCGGGTCAGGCTCTTCTCCCAGGAGCTCCAGGGCGTGCCGGCCGGGGCGGGGGCCGACGCCTGGCTGCGCGAGGCACTGGGCCGCGACGACGTCCGGCTGGTCTGGTGCGACGACCCCGCACGCCGGCGGCTCGACCCGGCGTTCACCGCACCGGGCGACCACACGGCGTACGCCGACGGCTATCCGGTGACCCTCGCCAGCGAGGCCTCGCTCCGGCGCCTCAACGACTGGATCCTCGAGGAGGCGCTCTCACGCGGGGAGGAGCCCGCGGACCCGCTGCCGATGGCCCGCTTCCGACCCAACCTGGTCGTCGACGGGGACGAGGCGTTCGCCGAGGACGACTGGACGAGCGTGGAGATCGGTGACCTGCGGTTCCGCGTCGCCAGGCCGACGGACCGGTGCGTGATGACCACCATCGACCCGGACTCGCTGGCCACCGGCAAGGAGCCGATCCGCACGCTCGCGCGGCACCGACTCGTCGATCACAAGACGCTGTTCGCGATCAACCTGGTCCCGGAGACGACCGGGACCATCGCCGTCGGGGACCCGGTGACCGTCCGGACCTGACGAGCTGGCGCCGCCGGCGGCGGTCGCCCTCGGTGTGGCTTCGGTGCCACCTGGTGACACCGAAGCCACCCCCAGACCCGGATCGGGCTGGTTCGTCCGTCAGCGGATCCTGCCGACCTTGACCTTGACGGTCTTGGTGGTGCTCCCCGTCATGGCGGTCACCTTCACGGAGATCTTCTTGCCCTTGAGCGCCTTGGTGACCTTCAGCCTGGTCTTGGTCGCCTTCTTGATCTTGGCGCTGCCGGCGTACCACTGGAACCGGTACGACACCGTCGAGCGCGAGACCAGCGCCTTGTAGTTCGTCAACCTCAGGGTCGAGCCGACCTTCAGCGCGCCCACCACGTCCATGGACTTCGGGAACGAGATGGTCGGATCCTCCGGGGCAGGAGTCGGGGCCGGGGCCGGGGCCGGTGCCGGGGCCGGGGCCGGTGCGGGAGACGGGGCCGGAGCGGGGGCCGGAGCCGGAGCCGCGGCGATCACGCCGGTCATGGCGTTGGCGTACTCGTACTGACCCTCGGAGCCGTAGACCTGGACGAGGACGGTGAGGACCTGGCCCGCGTCGGCCGCGGTCAGCGCGTAGGCGTTGCCACTGACGCCGGTGTAGTCCTGGCCGCGGAACCAGGAGACCTCGGTGCGCTCCGGAGCCGGCGTCCACGAGCCGTCGGTGACGGTCAGGACGTTGCCCACCTGCTGGGTCCCGCTGATGGCGGGCGCGGTCACCAGCGTGAACGGGACCACGACCGGGTCGTGCTCACCGGCGACGAGCCGAGCGTCGATGCCCTCGACGGTGTCGTCGGCACCGACGGTGACGTCGTCACCCGCGTCGAGGTCTGCCCGGTCGTTCCAGGCCTCGTAGACGAAGTCGTCGCCGATCTCGGCCCCGAACGACACGCGGTAGTCGCCGGCAGGAAGTCCGTCGAGGGTGTAGCTCCCGTCGTCGGCGGTGCTGGTCCAGGCCGCGTCGAGGGACCAGTCATCGGTCCCGCCCACCGGGAAGGCCATGACGTTGGCGCCGACCACGGGCGCGCCGTCCACGTCGGTGACGTGCCCGTCGATGTGGGAGGCCGTCGCCAGCTGCGCGTCGATGTCCGCGGCCGGATTCTCCGGATCGACGGTGATGTCCTCGGCGAGCCACAGGGAGGTCTGGTCGTCGTAGAACTCGTTGGCCAGACCGAGCTGAGCGCCCTCGAAGCCGATGCGGTAGGTGCCGGGCGCCAGCCCGGCGAGGTCGTACGAGCCGTCCTCGAAAGTGCTGGCGCTGCCCGCGTAGTCCCAGGTGGGGCTGCCGTCCTCGTCGACGCCCACCTGGTACGCCTGGACCCAGACGTCGGCAGCCGGGACGTCACCGGGTCCGGTCACGGAACCGGTGATGTGGCTTGCCGGCGCCAGGTCGGCATCGATGGTCCGGGGCGCGTCGGTGAGGGTCACCGTGTCGGCGGCGTCGACGGTTGCGGCGTCCTCGTAGTACTCGAGGAGGTGTGTTCCCGTCTCGTAGTCCCCGAACTCGAGCCGGTACGAGCCCACCGGAAGGGTGAGGGCGTAGGAGCCCAGCTCGTCGGTGACCGCGTAGCCGCCGTCGCCGTCGAAGGGAGTCCACTCGCCGTCGACCTGCTCGAAGGTGGTCACGTAGATGCGGTCGAGCGGACCGCCCGAGCCGGTGACGGTGCCGGAAATGGTGCTCGTGCCTGCCGCGTGGGCCAGCGGCGCGATGGCCATGATGCCGCCGACCAGGGTGGTGGCCAGCAGGGCGCCGGTGGGCCGACGCAGTCGAGTGGACATGGGGTGCTCCGAATGGTGGGTTGCCCGCGCCGCGAGTCGGCTGACCGGTCCCGCGACGGTAGGAGCGTCCACCAGCACACCGCCGCGACTTCGGCAAATCTTGTCCCAGCCCGGACCGGGTGGACTAGTCCGCCGACGTCACGTCCCACTCGATCGCGGGAGCTCGCAGACGGGCACACCGGGGCAGTCCCGTCTCGTCCGTCAGGTGGACCCGCGCCACCACCAGCTCGGCCTCGGGTGCCTCGGCCAGCATGAGCTTGGCCCGCCGGAACATCGTCGCGTCCGGGCCCTCGAGCCAGGTGAGGTAGACGAAGCGCTCGCCGCGGCGACCGTGGACGGCGGGGCCGTGGAAGTCGCGTGTGTCGGCGCCGTACGACTCCCCCACCTCGAGCTCCCAGGTCACCGAACCGCTGTCGGCGGGCACCACCTCGGCCGGTTCGCGGCCCACCTGGACGCCCACACGGACGTCGCGGTGGCCCCCCGGGTGCAGCCCGGGCAGGTGGTGGCCCTCGATCCGCAGTCTCATCCGCGCTCCACCGGCCGGTCGGGGTCCGCGACCCAGCCGCTCCAGCTCGGTGCGAAGAGCGCCGCCCGGACCCCGGCGAGCTCCAGGGCCAGGATGTCGTGGGTCGCGGTCACCCCCGAGCCGCAGTACGCCGCCACCTGGCTGCCGGCGGTCGCGCCCACGCCTGCGTACAGGGCGCGCAGCTCACCTGCCGCACGGAAGTGGCCGTGGTTGTCGAGGTTGCGTCCGGTGTCGACGTTGACGGCACCCGGGACGCGTCCGGCGACCGGGTCCACCGGCTCCACGTCACCTCGGTAGCGCTCCTCCGCCCGGGCGTCGACCACGACCGCCACACCGGCCAGGTCGTCGGCGGACACCAGTGGCATCGACCCGGGGCTGCCGTGGAAGTCGCCGCGCTCCGGCCGGACCTCCCCTGCCTCCACCTCGCCCCCGGCGGCCACCCACGCGGTCAAGCCCCCGTCGAGCACCCGGACGTCGTGGTGCCCGTGGTGCCGCAGGAGCCACCAGGCACGCGCGGCGGCGCGGCCCTGCCAGTCGTCGTACACGACCACCGACGCGTCGAGGCCGACCCCGGCCCCCTGCATGGCGTCGATGAAACGCTCACTGCTCGGCAACGGGTGGCGGCCGCGGTCGTCGACCGGGTCGGAGGGCGGGTCGGACAGCTCGGTCTCCAGGTCGACGTACGCCGCTCCGGGCACGTGGCCGGAGCGGTGCGCGTCGAGCCCGGGGGGCCCTCCCAGCCGGTAGCGGACGTCGAGGACGGTGACGCCGGCGAGCGCGTCGCGGAGCTCGTCGGCCGAGATCAACGGTGAGGCGGTCATGCCCTCATCCTGCACCCGCACGTAGCGTCGGCCCATGGACTACGTGTGGGGGAAGGGCGACGTGGTGCTGGCGGGAGACCGACCGGTCGCGTCGGCGGCGCGGTCCTGGGTGCGGGAGCGCGCCGCGGTGGACATCGGCGGTAGGGCGTGGCTCTTCCGGGCCGACGGCTCCGACCGGGTGGCCGAGTCCGGGGACCAGGTACGGATCCGGGCCCACCGTCGCAGCATCTGGACCAGTCGCTTCGACGTCGACTCGCCCCATGCGTCGTACGAGCTCGGCGCCGCCAGCATCTGGACCACGCGGCTGCTGCTCACCCGCCACGGGCAGCCGATCGGGGAGGTACGACGCTCGCGGACGTGGAGCAACCGCCCCGAGCTGACCACGACGCAGGACCTCCCTGACGAGGACGCCGTGTTCGTGCTGTGGCTCGCGTTCAACGTCGCCCGGCGCAACCAGTCCGCGGGGTAGGCGCCACGTCGACCGCTCGGTGGCGCGCACCCTGTGACAGGATCGCTCCTCGTGGCTGAACTGCACTTCTTCACCGGCACCATGGACTCCGGCAAGTCGACCCTGGCGCTCCAGACCAACCACAACCACGCCGCGCGGGGACGGGTGGGCAGGATCTTCACCTCCCACGACCGTGCGGGCGAGGCGGTGCTGTCCAGCCGGCTGGGACTGACCCACGACGCCCTCGAGGTGCCCCCGGACTTCGACTTCTGGCAGTACGTCGTCAGCACGCTCACCGCGGGCGGGCGCATCGACTACCTCATCTGCGACGAGGCCCAGTTCTACGCGCCGGCCCAGATCGACCAGCTGGCCAAGGTCGTCGACGAGCTCCAGATCGACGTGTTCGCCTTCGGCATCCTGACCGACTTCCGCACGAACCTCTTCCCCGGCTCCGGGCGCCTCGTGGAGCTGGCGGACCGGATGAACGTCCTCCAGGTCGAGGCCCTGTGCTGGTGCGGCAAGCGCGCCACACACAACGCTCGCACCGAGAACGGTGTCATGGTCATCGAGGGCGAGGTCGTCGTGGTCGGCGACGTGGAGACGGTCGACGAGCCTCCGGCCGAGGTGGCCTACGAGGTCCTGTGCCGCCAGCACCACCGGCGCCGGCTCACCGCGGCCCGCGCCAAGGCGGTCAGCCTGGCCCCCGAGCCCCTGCCCTTCGGCTGAGGTCGACCCGCGGGGGGCTCAGCCGACCAGGACGGGGATGAGCATCTCGCCCGAGGTGAGCGAGCCGTGCAGGCCGACGAGGGACATCTCGTAGCCGAAGTCCCGGCTCGACACGATCGCCGCGTCACCCCGGCACGCCACCAGGACGTCTCCGATCCGCGACATCACGTGGGGGGACGACGCCCCGAACCAGCCGCGCTCCACGGCCTCGTCGCGGGTCAGCACGGTGGCCCGGTCCCCCAGCACCTCGCGCCAGGTGGCGACGACGGAGGGCACCGCACGCTGGGAGCAGTAGAGATGGCGGAAGCGCGCCTCGCCACCCATCAGCGCCACCCCGTCGCGGAGCTCCGTGCGCTCGTCGACGTCGACGCGCGCCCCGGGCGGACTGTCGATCATGCCGTGGTCGGCGACGACGAGCAGTCGGGTGGCGGCGGGCAGCGCCTCGCGCAGCTGCTCGGCCTCCGCGTCGACCATGGCGAGCTGCTGGAGCCACTGGCTGGAGGCGACCCCGAACTTGTGACCGGTCCAGTCGAGGTCGGAGTCGTAGACGTAGGTCAGGGACGGCGACGTCCTGGCCGCGGACACGACGCCGGCGATCCGCTCGCCGACCCGGTCGGCACCGACGTAGTCGGCTCCGCGGTGGGCGGCGACGGTCAGTCCCGACCCCTCGAACTCGCGCTTGTTGACCACCGTCACCCGCACGCCCGCCGCGCTGAGCCGGGTGAACGCCGTCGGGTGCGGCTGCCACTCGAGCGGGTCGACCCGCTTGTCCCACCACAGGTGGTTGAGCAGCCGGTCGGTGCCGGGGACCCGGGCGGTGAAGCCGACCAGCCCGTGGGTGCCGGGCGTGAGCCCGGTGCCGAGGGAGGTGAGGCTGGTGGCGGTGGTGGACGGGACGCCGGCGGTGCCGGTCGCGCTCCCCTCGACCAGCGAGGAGAGGTACGGCGCGGCGTGGCCGTAGCGGCGCAGCAGCTCGGCGCCGAGCCCGTCCACCAGGAAGATCACCCACGACCCGGCGTCGGGCAGCAGCAGCCCGGTGGGGGGTGGGCCCACCGCGTCCGGGCCGAGGCCCAGCGCGCGTGCCACGGCGGGCACGACGTCTCCCAGCGAGCGGTCGCCGTACGCCGGCTCGGTGAACGCCTCGGCGGACGTCACGCGCCGCGAGTGCGCGCGGAGAGCGCCTCGGCGAACTCGAGCAGGCCGTGGACGGCGTCCGCGCCCTCGGCCACGGCCGACACGCGCAGCGAGAAGTCGTCGCCCGCGATCACCCCGGTGTAGCCGTGGTCGGCGTCGCAGTCGGGGTCGGAGCAGGAGGCGGGCTCGAGGTCGACGCGACCGACCCCGCCCCAGCCGATCGTCAGCACGGCCTCGGCGGGCGGTGTCGGCCCCGACGTCGGGTTGCTGATCATCCGGGTGACCACCACCGAACGCACCGACGCGAGGGCGATCGCCTCGGTCGAGGTCGAGGTGTAGGGATCGGGCAGCAGGTCGTCACCGGGGTGCTCGTCGGTGTGGGCCAGGATCAGCCGCGACGGGGTGAGCACCACCACCGTGAGGTGCCGGCGGACCTCGTCGCGATCGAACGTCGGCTCGTGGTGCACGTAGAACGACAGCACGTCCTCGCCGGCCACGGCCGCGAAGACCCCGTCGGTCACGACCTCGGGGTAGTAGCCGGTGTGGTCGATGGCGACGCGGAGAGCTCCCGCGTCTCGCCTCGTGGTGCGCATGCGCGCAATCCTGTCACGCGGCCCGCTCAGTCGGGCAACGTGTCGCCGGGAGGGGTGGACAGGCGGCGCACGAACCAGTCCGAGCGCGGGTCCAGCACCGGCTCGATCCGGGCCGAGCCCCCGAGCACGGCGGCACCCGAGGCACCGGCCAGGACCAGGGGCAGCTCGAGCGCACGGACCTCGGGCAGGTCGTTCTGGACCTGGGCCACGCGGCGTACCAGCCGCTCGATCTCGACGACGTCGACGATCTCCGAGCCGCGGTAGCCGAAGAGGATCGGCGACGCCTTGATCTCCCGGACCATGTCCTGCGCGTCGTGCTCGGCCAGCGGCGGGATCCGGAACGACCGGTCCCCCAGCAGCTCGGTGAGGGGACCGCCGATGCCGAAGGACAGCACCGGGCCGAAGAGCGGGTCCTCCATCGAGGAGATCCCCACGGGGATCCCGGGAGGGGCGTTCTTCTGCACGACGAAGCCGGCCCGCTCCGGGGAGTCGATGACGCGGCTCAGCGTGGCCCACGCGTCGCGCATCTCCTCGGCGGTGTCGATGTTGCGCCACACGTGGGCCAGGTCGGGCCGGTGCCGCAGGTGGTCGGCGGTCGCCTTGAGGACGACGTCGAAGCCCAGGTCCTCACCGGCCTCGAGCGCCTCGTCGAGGGTGGCCACGGGACGGGTGTCCCACATGTCGATGCCGTAGGGGGCGAGCAGGTCGCGCAGCTCGATGAAGGAGAGGTCCTTGCCGTCGGGGTGGTGCATGAGCAGCTCGTTGACGAACCGGCGGGCCGCAGAGCGGTCGACCAGCGCCTCGTCGGAGTGGGCACGGTCCGGGGTGCGCAACCACACGGCGTACTCGACGACGCGGGCCAACGCACGCACGGCGGCCTCGACGGCGGGGTACGACGGCACGGAGCCGCGACCGGCGCTGGAGCCGGCCACGTCGGGGACGCGCAGCAGCTCCGGGACGCCCTCGGCGCCGAGGAAGGTGGAGACGATCGGCTTGTCCGACTGCTCCCCCACGGCGGCCAGGACGTTGGCGAYGTCCTCGCCGGAGATGTTGAGCGGCGGGATGTAGATCGCCGCCACCGCGTCGACCTCGGGGTCGTCGATGGCAGCGTCGAGGGCGTCCTCGAAGTCCTCGGCCCCCGCGTCGGCGCCCAGCGCGACCTGCTTGTTGACCACGAGGCCCACGCTGGTGGCCGCGTCGGCGGCGAGCAGGCCGAGGGCGTCGGAGTTGCCGACCACGGCCACCCGGCGCCCGCGGGGCAGCGGCTGGTGGGCGAGCAGCTGGGCGACGTCGAACATCTCCTCGAGCGTGTCGACCTGGATGACGCCGGCCTGGCGGAACATCGCGTCCACCGCCTGGGAGGGCGCGGCGATCTTGCGCACGGCGTGGCCCATCGGGACGCCCTGGGTGCTGCGACCGGAGCGGACGGCGATGATCGGCTTGCGCCGGCTCACCCGTCGCGCAATGCGGGAGAACTTGCGCGGGTTGCCGATGGACTCGAGGTAGAGCAGCACGACCTCGGTCGCGTCGTCCTCCTCCCAGTACTGCAGGAGGTCGTTGCCGGAGACGTCGGCGCGGTTGCCGGCGCTGACGAACGTCGACAGGCCCAGGCCACGGTTGTTGACCTTCTCCAGGATGGCCGAGCCGAGCGCCCCGGACTGGCAGAAGAAGCCGGCACGGCCCCGGGGCGGCATCAGCGTCGAGAGCGAGGCGTTGAGCGAGACGTCGGGGTCGGTGTTGATGATGCCCAGCGCGTTGGGGCCGATCAGCCGCAGGCCGTAGGAGCGCGACAGCCCGACCAGCCGGCGCTGGCGGTGGCGTCCCTCCTCGCCGGTCTCGGCGAAGCCCGAGGAGATGACGACGAGGCCGTGTACGCCCTTGGCGGCGCAGTCCAGCACGACGTCCTGCACGGCATCGGCGGGCACGGCCACGATCGCCACGTCGACCGGTCCGGGGATGTCACCGACCGTCTTGTACGCCGGCATGCCCGAGACCGCGTCGGCGCTCGGGTTGACGACGTGCACGCGCCCCGTGAAGTCGCCGAGGACGAGGTTGCGCACCAGCGCCCGGCCGATGGTGTCCTGACGACGGCTGGCCCCGATCACCGCGACCGACCTGGGCCGGAAGAAGCTCTCGATGGACGCCGACTCGGCGCGGTGCTCGCGCTGCTCCATCACGCCGAGGGCAGTGTCGGTGGGGTCGATGCGGAACTCGAGCTCCATGACGCCCTCGTCGTAGGCGCTCTTGACCTGGTAGCCGGCGTCCTTGAACGTGTGGATCATCGCCTGGTTGTCGGGCAGCACCTCGGCGACGAACCGGTCGATCCCCCGCTCCCGCCCGGCCTGGGCGAGGTGCTCGAGGAGCAGCTGGCCGATCCCGCGTCCCTGGTGCCGGTCCTCGACGAGGAAGGCGACCTCGGCCTTGCCTGGCTCGATGGTGTCGTAGCGCCCGACGGCGATCATCTCGCCGGCGACGGTGAGGATGAAGGCGACGCGGGTGACGTAGTCGACCTCGGTGAAGCGCTTGACGTCCCGCTCGGAGAGCTGCGGCATCGGGGAGAAGAACCGGTAGTACTTCGACTCGTCGGAGACGCGCGCGTAGAACTCCACCAGCAGCTCGGCGTCGCCAGGCTGGATCGGCCGGATGTGGGCCGTCCGGCCGTCGCGCAGGAGGACGTCCGCCTCCCAGTGACGCGGCGGAGGGGTGGCCTGCGGGGCCTGCGTCTCGGTCACACCCGAAATCTAGCCGGTCGGGTCGACAGCGTGGGCGCGTCACCCGCCGGGCTCATCGGGCCAGCGCCTCCGGCTGCTGCGAGATGGCCTGCCTCACCCGGTCGCGCAGGGCGGCGAACTGCGGCAGGGCCCGGATCTCGTGGGCCGGCACCGGATGGTCCGGGTCGCCCAGCACCGCCGACTCGTCGAGCACGATCCGGCCCGGGCGTGGGCTCATCACCAGCACGCGCGACCCCAGGAAGACCGCCTCGTCGACGCTGTGGGTGATGAAGAGGATGGTCTTGCCGGTCCTGCGCCAGATCGTGAGCAGCTCCTCCTGGAGCCGCTCGCGGGTGAGGGCGTCCAGGGCTCCGAAGGGCTCGTCCATCAACACGATCTCGGGGTCGTTGGCGAGCACCCGGGCGATCTGACAGCGCTGCTGCATCCCACCGGACAGCTCGTAGGGACGGTGTCCGGCCACGTCGGCGAGCCCCACCAGCTCCAGGAACGACTGGGCGTGGACGGAGCGCTCGGACGCGGAGACTCCCCGCAGGCGCGGTCCGAGCTCGACGTTGCGCCGCACGCTGAGCCACGGGAAGAGGGTCGGCGACTGGAACACGACCCCGCGCTCGCCGCCCGGGCCGCGGACGGTCTCGCCCCCGACGGACACGACGCCCTCGGAAGGCGTCATGAACCCCGCGAGCAGGCGCAGCAGGGTCGTCTTCCCGCACCCCGAAGGGCCGGCGAGCGTGACGAACTCCCCCTGGGCGATGTCCAGGTCGATCGGCCCGAGGGCAGGCACCGCGGCCCGGCCGACGTCGAAGTGGTGGCGGACCCCGTCGATGCGCACCTCGTGCCCGTGGCCTCCCATCACTCGGCGTCCACGGCCTGCTGCGCGGGCGTGGCGTCCACGTGGTCGGCGTACGACGCGGGGTCGCCGACGGCGCTGATCCCGCCCTGGTCGAGCAGGAACCCCGCCGTGGTGTGCAGGTCCTCGGCCAGCTTGCCGCCGAGGTACTTCTGGGTGACCTGGTCCTCGGCGGTGAGGAACGTCAGGCCCGCGAACTGCGCCTCGGCGGCGTCGGGCTCGATGCCGAGCACCGCGGCGACCGACTCGGCGGCCGTGCCCGGATCGTCGGCGATCAGGCGCACGGCGTAGTCCTCGGCACGCGCCCACTGGGCCAGGAACTCGGGGTTGGCGGCCACGAACTCCTGCGAGGCCGTCCCCAGGTCGAAGGTCGGGCGTCCCGCTGCGGCGGTGTCGGCGCTCGACAGCACGCGCGTGCCGCCGTCCTCCAGGAGGGCCGACTGGGTCGGGTCCCAGGTCCATGCGGCGTCGATCTGGTCGCCCTGCCAGGCCGCCGGCATCTTCTCGGGGTCCAGGTTGATGACCTCGACGTCCTTCGCCGGGTCGAGGCCGGCGTCGAGGAGCGCCTGGAGCAGCGAGTAGTGCGCCGTGCTGCTGAACGGCACCGCGATCCGCTTGCCCTTCAGGTCCTCGATCGAGGTCACCGACGGGTCCTTGGCGATGAGCGACTCGGCGTCCCCGATGACGTCGTGGATCCACACCACCGAGAGCGACACGTCCTGCACGACGGGCTCGGAGGAGGCGATGGTCGCCGGCGAGGACCCCATGAGACCGAGGTCGACGTCGTCGGAGCCGTAGTACTTCACCACGTCGCCCCCGGAGGCCGCCTGGACCCACGTGATGGTGGCGTTGGGCATGCACGCCTCCAGCAGGCCGAGGTCCTTGACCACGACGTCGCCGTTGGGGACCGCCTGCCACGCGATGCGGGCCTCGGTGGTGACGGACTCGTCGGCCTGCCACGGGCAGTCGCTGCCCGCCGGGGCGCCGCTGGCCCCCCGCCCCGACTCGACGCAGCCGGTGAGGGAGAGGGCGAGGACGCCAGCGGCGAGGACGGCAACGGTCCGGGGCGGGGACACGAGTCGGGACACGGGACGGGACACGGGGATCTCCTGGGGAGGTGGGGACGAGGTGGGGACGAGGTGGGGACGAGGTGGGGACGGTCAGCGGGTCGGTCAGGTCTTGCCGTGCCACGGCGTGAGGCTGCGCTCGAGGGCCTTGAGAGCGAGGTCGAGCAGGATCGCCGCGATGCCGATGACGAAGATGCAGGCGATCACCAGCGCGCTCTGGAGCTGCTCGCCGGCCAGGTAGGCGAGCCCGCCGATGCCCGGTATGCCGTTGGCGATCTCGGCGGCGACCACGGTGGTCCATGCGAAGCCCACGGCCACCCGCACGCCCGTGAGGATCGAGGGCAGCGTCGCGGGCAGCACGACCGCCGTCACCGCCTGTCGCCGGCTGGCACCGAGGGAGAGGACTGCGTTGACCTGGTCCTGGCGCACACCGCGGATCCCGCTGATCGTGGCCATGGTGATCGGCGGGAAGGCCGCCAGGAACAGCAGCCAGATCTTGGACTGGTCGCCGATGCCGAACCACACGATGAGCAGGCCGATGTAGGCCAGCGGCGGGAGGGAGCGCAGGAAGTTGAGGTAGGGATCCAGCACCAGGCCCAGCCGGCGGCTGGTCCCCATGAGGAGACCCAGCGGGACCCCGACGAGGATGGCCGCACCGACGCCGATGGCGATCCGCTGCAGGCTGGCGACCAGGTGCTCCCACAGGTAGTAGTTCTGCTCGCCACGGATCATCCGCTCCGACCCCGCGCTGATCGGGTGGTCGCTGTTGGCCCGCACGAAGGCGTCCCACACCGCGCCGGGGGACGGCAGGTAGAGCGGTCGCACCAGCTGCAGTCGGGTCACCGCCCACCACACGAGCAGCACCCCCGCCAGGGAGCACAGGTGCAGCAGCAGCGTCCGCCACTCCGGACGGCGCCGCCGACGGGCGAGTGCCTCGGCGGGCGGCGCCGGGGTCGTGGCCGCATCGGGGCCGGTCGTGGTGATGGCGGACATGGAGCACTCCTGCGGGACGGGATCGTCGTACCGCACAAAGTCTATGCACACACTCTAGTTAGACGCGGGACCGGGGGTCGGCGCGCCCCGTGCGGGGAGCCGTCGTCGTACGGGGACAATGGCGCCATGGCACGGCGTACCGCGACACCACCCCCGCCCGACGACTTCGAGGAGCACATCCTCGACACCAACATCGGTGACGAGATGCAGTCCTCCTTCCTGGAGTACGCCTACTCGGTCATCTACTCGCGTGCGCTACCGGACGCCCGGGACGGCCTCAAGCCCGTCCAGCGGCGCATCCTCTACACGATGGACGAGATGGGCGTGCGTCCCGACCGCGGCCACGTCAAGAGCGCCCGCGTCGTCGGCGAGGTGATGGGCAAGCTGCACCCGCACGGCGACGGCGCGATCTACGACGCGCTGGTCCGGATGGCCCAGCCCTGGTCGATGCGGCTGCCGATGATCGACGGCCACGGCAACTTCGGCTCACCCGACGACTCCCCCGCCGCGATGCGCTACACCGAGTGCCGGATGGCGCCCGCGGCCGCCGCGATGACCGCGTCCATCGACGAGGACACCGTCGACTTCAAGCCCAACTACGACTCGCGGGAGACCGAGCCGGTCGTCCTGCCGTCCGCGATCCCCAACCTGATCGTCAACGGCACCACCGGCATCGCGGTCGGGATGGCCACCAACATCGCGCCGCACAACCTCGTCGAGGTCGTCCAGGCGCTGCGTCACCTGATCACCTCGCCGAAGGCGTCCCTGGACGACCTGATGCGCTTCATCCCCGGTCCCGACCTTCCCACCGGCGGCAAGATCGTCGGCCTCGACGGGATCCGCGACGCCTACGAGACCGGCCGGGGCACGTTCAAGATGCGTTCCACCGCCCGCATCGAGGCCGTGACCCCGCGCAAGAAGGGCATCGTCGTCACCGAGCTGCCCTACGGCGTGGGCACCGAGCGGGTCATCGAGCGGATCAAGGCGCTCGTGCTGTCCAAGAAGCTCCAGGGCATCTCCGACATCAAGGACCTCACCGACCGCTCCCACGGCCTGCGCCTCGTCATCGAGGTCAAGAACGGGTTCGTGCCCGAGGCCCTGCTCGAGCAGCTCTACAAGCTCACGCCGATGGAGGACTCCTTCGGCATCAACACCGTCGCCCTCGTCGACGGCCAGCCGCGCACGCTGGGACTCAAGGAGCTGCTGGAGGTCTTCCTCGGGCACCGCTTCGACGTCGTACGCCGCCGCTCGGTGTTCCGCCGCACGAAGGCCGCCGACCGCCTCCACCTCGTCGACGGCCTGCTGCTGGCGATCCTCGACATCGACGAGGTCATCCAGGTGATCCGGGCCTCCGACAACGCCGCGGCGGCCAAGGCGCGGCTCATCGAGATCTTCGAGCTCTCCGAGGTGCAGGCCGACTACATCCTCGACATGCCGCTGCGCCGGCTCACGAAGTTCAGCAAGCTCGAGCTCGACAAGGAGCGGGACGAGCTGATGCGCACCATCGAGATGCTGGACGCGATCCTGGGCGACGAGAAGATGCTCCGCAAGGTCGTCTCCGACGAGCTCGCCGAGGTCGCCAAGACCTACGGCACCCCACGTCGTACCGTCCTGCTCGCCTCGGCCGGCTCCCCCGCCACCACCGCCGCGGCGGCCCCGCTCGAGGTGGCCGACGAGCCGTGCTTCGCCTACCTCTCCTCCAGCGGGCTCCTCGCCCGGTCGAGCAACGCCAGCGTCCCGGGTCGGGGCGAGGGCCGTGCCAACCACGACGTCATCACCTCCGCCGTCCGCACGACGGCGCGCGGGGAGGTCGGGGTGCTGACCTCGCGTGGGCGCCTGCTCAAGCTCGGTGTCATCGACATGCCCGAGCTCCCCGACTCCGCCAACGACCCCAACCTCCAGGGCGGCCTGCCGCTCACCGAGGTCCTTCCCCTCGAGGCCGGCGAGCGGGCGCTCGCCCTCACCTCGCTGGCGACCGAGGGACCGGGGCTGGCCCTGGGCACCCGCGACGGCATCGTCAAGCGGGTCAACCCCGRGGTGYTCAACCGCGACGAGTGGGAGGTCATCTCGCTCAAGGAGGGCGACAAGGTGGTCGGCGCCGTCGAGCTCGCGACGGGTGACGAGGCGCTCTGCTTCATCACCACCGACGCCCAGCTGCTGCACTTCGGTGCCGACGGCGTGCGGCCCCAGGGCCGCTCCGGCGGCGGCATCGCCGGTGTCCGGCTGTCCTCCGGCGAGCGGGTCGCGTTCTTCGGGTCCCTGGACCCGGCGACGGCCGTCGTGGTCACCGCCAGCGGCGCCTCGACCGCCCTGCCCGGCACCGAGGCCGGCGCGGTCAAGGTGACCCCCTTCTCGGAGT